>DUMW01000093.1 GCA_012839765.1 Bacillota bacterium | reverse complement strand
CACGGTGAGACTACTGCCAAAGGAGCTTGGCACGCCAGATGAAATATTGGAACGATATGGGATCGAACGGTCAACTTAGCACACGTTCTTTCTTTTTTTCCCTGGGCTTATGTCAAAACCCCAGTTATTTTGAAACTTCAAGAAGGAATTTTGTCTCCCGTGTAGAACTCCCTACTTTTGGAACGGACCCAAGGGGAGAAAGGATGATGGTTGGGTGAAGGCCCTGCTTGTACTAAAGGATGGAACGGTTTATACAGGCTCGGCGAGTGGTACGCGGGGAGTATATGTTGGTGAAGTGGTCGTCAACACGAAGATGGTCGGCTACGATCAAGTGATCACCGATCCTGCCTACTTTGGGCAATTGGTAGTGATGACTTATCCACTCATTGGCAACTATGGCATAAATTTTAATGATCTGGAATCGAAGACCTGCCGTTTGGCAGGTCTTATTTTAGACCGTCGCAGCCGGATTTACAGTAATTGGCGAGCCGAGGAGGATCTCGCCACTTTTCTGGAGGAACAGGGGGTTCCCTTCCTTACGGGCGTTGATACCCGGGCCCTCGCACTGAAACTGCGGGAAACGGGGCCCCAGCTGGGGGCTATCGTCTGTGGTGATATGGATGTGGCGGAGGTGCTAGATCAGCTTAGGACCCAGCCGGTGTCCGCCGGATCGGCCTTAGACGTGACCTGTGCCGAGGCTTATCAGTATGCTCCGGGGATTGGGAACCCTTACCATGTGGTGGTCCTGGATTTGGGCGTGACCAACTCCCAGCTACGGCAGCTTAGGGAGCTGGGACTCCGGGTGACCGTTGTGCCCGCGGGAACCAGTGGTGCGGACATAAGGAGACTTGCGCCCCATGGTGTGTTCCTATCCAGTGGCCCGGGCAGTCCCCAGCAGATTCCGGCAGTGGTCGGTACGGTGCGAGAGCTTCTGCCCTATCTTCCCATCTTCGGGGTGGGATTGGGACATCTGGTGCTGGGCAGTGCCCTGGGGATGGAAACACAACCCCTTACCGTACCCCACCGGGGGGCAAACTATCCGGTGAAGGAGCTCAGCACCGGGAAACTGGCCATTACGGAGCAGAACCATGGTTACGTCCTGGATCAAAAGAGTGTACCACCGGACGTGACCGTTAGCCATGTGAACCTGGTTGATGAGACCATCGAGGGAATTGTCAGTAAAGATTATCAAGCCTTTGGTGTCCAATACACTCCTGTATATATCGAGGGCGACGTTAGTCCGGAATTTCGCAAGTTCTACGCCATGTTAGTCAATAGCGTAGGTGCCCGGGAAGGATGTGACACAAATGCCCAAACGGACTGATTTAAAGAAGATCATGATCATTGGTTCGGGGCCCATTGTCATCGGACAGGCCTGTGAATTTGACTATTCCGGCTCCCAAGCCTGCAAGGCGCTGAAGGAAGAGGGTTACGAAGTAGTACTGGTGAACAGCAATCCAGCTACCATCATGACGGATCCGGTGATGGCGGATCGCACCTACGTGGAGCCCTTGCTAGAGCCGGTGTTGGCAAAGATCATCGAGCGGGAGCGCCCCGACGCGTTACTGCCCACCCTAGGGGGACAAACAGCCCTGAACTTGGCGGTATTCCTGGCGAAATCGGGGGTCTTGGATCGCTACGGGGTGGAGGTCATCGGGGCCAGTCCTGAGACCATCGCCCGGGCGGAGGACCGGGATCTGTTTCGCAAGGCCATGGCGGAAATCGGGGTGAACGTCCCCAAAAGCGGCATTGCCACCAGCGTAGAAGAGGCCTTGGAGATCGCCGAGGAGATCGGTTTTCCCTTAATTCTCCGTCCCGCCTTTACCCTGGGCGGCTCCGGGGGCGGTGTGGTATATAACGTCGAGGAATTGAAGGATTATGCCGCGGTGGCGATCAACACCAGCCCCGTGGGTCAGGTGTTGGTGGAGCAATCGGTGTTGGGTTGGAAGGAGATCGAGTTTGAGGTTATCAGGGACAGCGCCGACAACGTGGTCCTGGTGACGTCCATGGAGAATATCGATCCCATGGGGGTGCATACGGGGGATAGTATCGTGGTGGCCCCGGCCCAGACCCTTTCCGCCCAGGAGTACAACCAGCTGACCGCCCTGTGCCGACGGGTGATCCGTAAGATTGGCATTGAGGCTGGTGGGGCCAACATTCAACTGGGCGTTAACCCTGACACCGGCGAGACGGTGATTATCGAGGTGAACCCCCGGGTGTCTAGAAGCTCCGCCCTGGCATCTAAAGCCACCGGCTACCCTATTGCCTGGGTGGCCACGAAGTTGGCGGTGGGGTACACCCTGGACGAGATCAAGAACGAAGTGACCGGCACCACTTCGGCCTTCCATGAGCCTACTTTGGATTACTGTGTGGTGAAGATGCCCCGGTTCACCTTTGAGAAATTCCCCGAGGCAGAGCGGGTGCTTACCACCTCCATGAAATCTGTGGGTGAGACCATGGCCATCGGCCGCAACTTCAAAGAGGCCCTGCAGAAGGGATTACGGGGTCTGGAGGTGGGCCGGGCTGGCTTTGGCGCCGACGGGAAGGAACTGACGGCAGTAGATGACCGTACCTTGGAAGAGCGGATCCGCACACCCAGTGACGAACGGATCTTTTACGTCAGGGAGGGGCTGCGGCGGGGTATGTCCATCGAAAAACTCTACCAGCTTAGCAAGATCGACCGCTGGTTCCTGGCCAATATGCAGGAGATCGTGGAGATGGAGCGACAGCTTAGGCAGTGGAACAGTTTAGACGAGGTGCCGGTGGATGTCTTAAAAGAAGCGAAGGAGATGGGCTTTTCCGATTTGCAGCTGTCCCACATCTACCGGATGGACGAGCTGAAGGTGCGGGAGCACCGGAAAAAGCAGGGGCTTACCTCGGTCTTCAAACAGGTGGATACCTGTGCGGGCCAGTTTGCAGCCACGAAGCCGTACTTCTACTCCACCTATGGTACCCACGATGAGTCCCGGGCTACGGACCGAAAGAAGGTGATCATCCTCGGTGGTGGCCCCAACCGGATTGGCCAGGGGATCGAATTTGACTACTGCTGTGTCCATGCTTCTTATGCTCTCCGGGAGGAAGGCATCGAAAGCATCATGGTAAACAGCAACCCCGAGACCGTCAGTACCGACTTTGACACTTCGGATCGTTTGTATTTCGAGCCCTTGACCAGAGAAGATGTGCTAGACATCATCGACCGGGAAAAACCCATGGGCGTCATCGTCCAGTTCGGGGGCCAGACCCCCTTGAATCTGGCCAACCCCTTGCTGGAGGCTGGGGTCCCCATTTTGGGTACCAGTCCCGATAGTATCGACCGGGCCGAGGACCGGGAACGCTTTAACGCCCTGTTGGAAAAGTTGAACCTGCGCAAGCCCCCCAATGGGACGGCCACCTCGGTGGAGGAGGCCCGGCGGATTGCGGCCCAGATCGGCTATCCGGTTTTGGTGCGGCCTTCCTACGTCCTAGGTGGGCGGGCCATGCAGATCGTCCACGATGAAGCGGAGTTGGAAAGCTACATGCAAACGGCGGTGGAGGTCTGCCCGGATCACCCGGTGCTCATCGACAAGTTCCTGGAGGATGCCATTGAAATCGACGTGGATGCCATCGCGGACGGAGAGACGGTGGTCATCGGCGGCATCATGGAACACATTGAGGAGGCGGGGATCCATTCCGGGGACAGTGCCTGTGTGTTGCCCTGTATCAGTTTAGCTGAGGAGCTAATTCAAGAGATTGCGGAGATCACAAGGGCCTTGGCCCTGGAGCTTGAGGTCAAGGGCTTGATGAACATCCAGTTTGCGGTGCGAAACGACATTGTCTACGTCCTGGAAGTAAACCCCCGGGCCTCGCGGACGGTGCCCTTCGTTAGCAAAGCCACCGGGGTACCCCTAGCGAAGCTCGCGACGAAGGTGATGATCGGGAAGACCTTGAAGGAGTTGGGCTTCACCCAGGAGGTGCAGATCTCCCACGTGGCGGTGAAGGAGGCGGTGCTGCCCTTCAATCGCTTCCCCGGAGTGGATGCCCTGCTTAGTCCCGAGATGAAATCCACCGGTGAAGTGATGGGGATTGATACTTCCTTTGGAATGGCCTTTGCGAAATCCCAGCTGGCCGCAGGTCAAAGCTTGCCCCAAAAGGGCAAGATCTTCATCAGTGTGAAGAATCAGGATAAGCGCCATGCGGTGATGTTGGCCGGGCGCCTGGTGGACCTGGGCTTTGAACTGGTGGCCACCAAGGGTACGGCCAGTGTCCTGCGACAAAACGACATTGCCGTGGAAGAGGTGCACAAAATCCATGAAGGTCGGCCCCACGTCTTAGACCTGATCAAAAACGGGGAAGTGGGGATGATCATCAACACCACCAGCGGTAAGTTGCCCCGGGTGGACGAACGGCGGATGCGGGCCCTAGCCGTATCCCGAGGAATTCCGTTGGTGACCACCCTACAGGGGGCCCAGGCCTGCTTGCAGGCCATCGAGGCCTTGAGAAAACGGAAATTGACTGTGAAGACCCTGCAGGAGTATCATCAGCTGAAGGGTTGGTAAGACACCACAGGCGCAGGTGGAACCTGCGCCTGTGCTATTTAGGAATAGGTATAGTAACCTTTATGCAAGGAAGCTCAACCGTTAGGCCCCAGCCAGCAGGCCAGACACAGTTTTTCCCTCGGCAGGCCAATGGCCGCCACGAAATCCTCCACTGTATTGTATCTTAGGCTAGTGGCTCCCAGGATGCGGCAGATTTCCTCCTCCGTGCGGTGGGCACCGATGAGTTCCTCCACCGACCGGGTGGAAATGCTATAGATACAGGGGTAATTCAGCTTTGGTGCACCGATCCGTACATGGACTTCCCGGGCCCCCGCGTTTATCAATTCATCCACCCGATGGGCAATCTGGGTGCCCCGGACGATGGAATCATCGCAGAGGACTATCCGTTTGTTTTTCACCGCTTCCTTTACGATGAAGAGCTTGCTGGTGGCGATCCGCTTCCGTTCGGCGGGGGTGGGGGGGATGTAGCTGCGGCCGTGGGCGTACCGGTTGTAGTCGAAGACGATACTGTACGGTACCTGGGAGGCCATGTGGTAACCCAGGGCATGACCTAAGCCGGACATGGGCACGCCCGCCACCACATCGGCCTTGATGTTGCTATCCCGGGCCGCCAGGGCCGAACCGAAATTGTTCCGGGCCTGACTGACGGGGACGCCGTCGATGACCGCATCGATCCGGGCCATGTAGGCATATTCGAAGGCGCAATGGGTGATCCGCTCCGCGGGCTTTTCCCATAGCTTGTTGAACCCGGTGGGTGTAAGCTCGTAGATGGCCCCCGGTTCCACGTCCTGGAATTGTTGGACACCTAGCCAATCCAAGGTCCCCGATTCCGAAGCGGCACAGGTTCCCTCGTCATTGACTCCGATCACCAAGGGTCTGACCCCACGGGGACAACGGGCGGCAAACAATCGACCCTCCTCCGTCAGCAACAAAAGGGAATAGGCCCCTTTGATCTTCTCCGGTAGCCGGGCCAGCCCTTCGACAATATCCTTTCCCTGGATGATCAAGTGGGCGATGATCTCGCCGTCGGTGCCGTAGGCGAAGGCCGAACCGGCCTGGAGTAATTCTTCCTTCAGCTCTTCCGCGTTGTTTACTACGCCGTCGAAGACGATCGCAAAGCGACCTAGGCGGGATTGCAGTACCACCGGCTGTGGTGTGGACAGACTGACGTGGGCCACTCCCACGCGGCCGGGAAAGCGTTCTAATTGGGCCGCGTTGGTATTGGCCGACACCAGCCCTGGGTAATACTCATAGTGAAGTCGGGTGTCGGTGGTGGCAAAACCACAGTATTCCTGGCCCCGGTGTTGAAGTTGGAAAATGCCATCCTGTAGATCCCCGATACAATGATGTTCCCGATAGTTCAGTCCTAATACTCCGCCCAATTGCTGATGCCTCCTGCCGTTGTCATAGTTTAATCATAGATGTTGACAAACCTAGCGTCAAGGGGGACGGAGGATTCAGCATTCTGGCGGCGAATACTAAGGTAGACCACCAGGAGGAGGTAATGGTATGGCTGGAACTGTTATTGCGGCACAATTGTACACCTTGCGTGAGTTTTTGAAGACACCGGAGGACATTGCCCGGACCCTAGAACGGGTGAAGGAGATCGGTTATGGGGCGGTTCAGTTGTCCGGTCTTGGTCCCATAGATCCCGAGGAGTTAGCTAAGCGGCTTCAGGAAAACCAGTTAGTGGCCGCGGCCACCCATGTGAGCTTTGAACGTCTCCAGCAGGAGTTTCAGCAGGTAGTGGACGAACATAAGCTGTGGGGGTGTAAGCATGTGGCGATCGGCAGCATGCCGGGCAAATACCGCAACGGCGCCGAAGGCTACAAGCTTTTTGCCCAGGAGGCCACCGTGGTCGGACGGAAACTAGCGGAGGAGGGCCTCACCTTTAGTTATCACAACCACAGCTTCGAGTTGGAGAAATTCGATGGCCGGCTGGGTTTGGATATTATTCTCGAAGAGAGCGACCCCGAGGTGGTCCTGGCGGAAATTGATACCTACTGGATTCAGCATGGTGGTGGGGATCCCGCGGCCTGGGTTAAAAAGGTCTCGGGTCGGATGCGCATCGTGCACTTGAAGGACATGGCCATCAGCGAGGGCCGTCAGGTTATGGCGGAAGTGGGCGAGGGAAATCTGAACTGGTCAGCTATCCTCCAGGCTTGCAAAGAGGCGGGGGTCTGTTGGTATGCGGTGGAGCAGGATCAGTGTCAACGGGATCCCTTCGAGAGTTTAGCCATCAGCCTGAAGAATCTAAAGGCCATGGGCCTGGAGTAAGAATAAAGGAAGCGCCGCGGCGCTTCCTTTACTCTCTATTTAGCTTTTCCAAGGGTCGCACATGCCCGAAACGGCGGGCAGGGCCGTTAACCGGTGCAGCCCAACGCACGGCATTGGTGATTACCTTCTGAACCTCAGGCTGGTAGAAAATTGGAAAGGTTTCGTGTCCGGGGCGGAAATAGAAGATCTTACCGCTGCCCCGGTAATAGCAGCAACCGCTGCGGAAGACCTCTCCGCCTTCAAACCAACTGATGAAGATCAGGCTGTCGGGTTCCGGGATGTCGAAGAACTCACCATAGGTCTCGGTGTGGGGGATCTCGAAGTAAGGACCAAGGCCTTCCACGATGGGGTGTCCCGGATTGACCACCCATAACCGCTCCTTATCCCCATCTTCCCGCCAGAGCAGATCACAGGAGGTCCCCATCAGTTTCTTGAAGGGCTTTGAAAAGTGGCCTGAGTGCAGGGCGATAAAACCCATCCCCTCCAGTACCCGGTTGCAGACCTTCTCCACCACTTCGTCGGCTACGAGATGATGGCCGGCATGGCCCCACCAGATGAGCACATCGGTATTCGCCAGTACTTCATCGGTCAGCCCGTGCTCCGGTTCTTCTAAAGTTGCCGTCCTGACTTCCATATCGGCATGGGTGCGTAGATGCGCAGCGATCGCACCGTGGATCCCCTCGGGATAGACCTCGGCTACCTTGGGGTTTCTCTTTTCGTGCAAATACTCGTGCCAGACAGTCACACGGATTTTGCTGGTCATTGCTTAGCCTCCTTTGGAACTTTGTAACCGGTTCCAGGCCCGGCAGAAGCTCCCTTGTTTACAATGAAATTACTTCTGTTGTGAGGGAAAGATTCCTTCCCAACTGCGCAAAACCCAAGGAGGAGAATCCCCAGGAAATGCCGAATAACGGTAACTGAAAGTCAAGGACCGGTAAGAATCGCTTTTGTTGGTACTGTGCCTCAGCCCAAAGTCCACAAGAAGGACGTGATCACCTTGCGGAAGCTCCTAAGGATGTACTGTTGGTCATTGTTACTCCTTGTTATGGCTTGTTCCGCCACGGTCAAGGTGGCCGCCGAGGCCTATCCCGTGGAATACATCATGATTCTGCGCGACGGGAAGAATTTTATCCCTGTGGCCAGCTGCGGTCCTTTCCTTGTCGGAGTGCTGGACGCTCATTTTCAGCAGGAGATTGGTACTACGTTGAAGGAGAAAGCCACCGGTGTGTTTTATATCCTCGATCTGTGGGCGGTGAATATCGGGGAGGCGCCCGCCACCTTGTACTCACCCCGGGTGCAGTTGGTGGACAGTACCGGGCGGCGGTATGCAATGTCGGAGACGGGCACCCTTACCTCTAGTCTGAGTAGCAGTGACGAATACAGCCATATCATGCTCTTTTTGGAACTCACGCCCAACATTCAGTACATCATTCGGCTGGTCTTCGACGTGGAGCCGGACTTTGATCCCCAGGGGGCAAAGCTGGGAATTGCTCCCGGAGAATGGGGTTCTGCGGAGGAGTACCATTACATTTGGGCAAGGAAAATGTCCCCCGAGGACTTCCTCTAAGAAAGCTCTTCATTTTTGCCGTTGTCGTCGATACTCCAGGGGAGATACGCCTGTGGACTTTTTGAACACGCGGCTGAAATAGGAGGGGTCTTTGTAGCCTAGCTTAAAGGCGATCTCCGTAATGCTCTCCTGGGATTCGCGCAACAGGTCGATGGCCTTGTTGATCCGGATGGCGGTCAGGTATTGGATCGGGGTCTGACCGGTGGCGATCTTGAAGATCCTGCTGAAGTAGACGGGGTTGACGTGGATGACTTTGGCCATATCCTCCAGGGTAATCTGGTGGTGGTAGTTGCTCATCAGGTATTCGATCACCTGTTCCACCTGGTCCGCCCGTTGGGGAGCAAGGCGGGTATGCTGCCAGTAGTCGATTTCGTAAAGGATGTTCAGGGCGATACTGCGACACTTGGCGCGGTAATTGTGCCGACCCGCCACCCAATGTTGGACCAGGCGGTGGAAGAGGTACTGCAGTTGCTTGAAATTGGCAGGCTGGCTAAAGCGGGGTAGCTCCAAGTGCCCCGGTTTGCGGTCCGGGAGGGAATAGATCCGGAAGTTGAAGGCATAGCAATGCATGGGATCTTCAAGGCAGGTCCAAGCGGCATGTTCCTCTCCCGCGAGCACACAGACCAGATCCCCCTGGCCCACCTGTCGCACTTCTCCCTGGTAGTCGAACCAGGCGGTTCCACCCAAGAAGAGGAGAAAATTGCATTCGTCCTTGAGAACCCGTTTGGGGATGTGCCACTGGGAAAACAAGCGACAATCCCGATCCACGGCATAGGTCACTTCGGGGATGATGCCATCGAGTTCTGCCATATGGACACGAAGGTTGCCCCGTGGGGCCGCCTCCTCTTCCTACCCCCTTCAGCATAATTCCTCGCTTTGTACACCTTTGAAGGTTGCGTTCACTAAACTACATTCTTGCAAACCCGCTGGTTTCCTTCTTCGGGGACGCTCAGGAAGAAGGAGTATAGGGTAGAATATCGGGTGTAGTGCAGGGCAGGGCGAGGTGAGTGGGCACACATGCTTACTGAATGCTTCCTTTGTACTTGCCTTAAGTTACCGATTCTGGTAGGATGTAAAGTGATTCTAGTGGGTTACTTAGAAAGGAACCAGATTCCCATTGGGCAGTCGATCGTGGCGGCAATCGCTGAGCAAACTCCTACAACGAAGAAAGAGAGTCAGTCCGGGATGGCTACTGGCGATCTATGGCGATGAATGGCAGTCCTCTTGGGCCCTTTGCCACAGCAACTGCCTTTCCGATGTGCACAAGGGGGCTGGACCTGCCTGTGATGCTCGCACAATGCCACCGCAGGAATTCACTTCGCAGATTGACCCTTTGCTAAAGCAAATTCAGCAACAACTGGGTGAGGAACAGCCAAGGTCTATCGGGTTGTGTATGCCGGATAGTTCCCGACGGATTCTGGAGCGCCGCATCGGGCAGCTTTGGCCCCAGGCTGAGGTGTTAGATATCAGTGAGGCGGAGCGGTTGATCGATCCGGAAGAGCTGCCCGAAGGGATCGTCCTCTGGGCGGATCTGCGGGCCTTTGCCGTGGGCCGCCGTCAAGATGGGTATACCTGGATCTGTGGGGACTGGCCGGTGCCCTTGGGCAGTGGTGGTTCCCTGTATGAAGTGGCTTTGCTCACAGTGGGTAGTATCTTGGAGATTCGGGACGGTCGTCAAAAACCGTCCATGCTCCGCGGTTCGTTGTTGGAGGTTTTGGGTTTTCGCGACTTGGATGAACTGCTCACCTGGCTGTACACCGGCTACAGGAAGGATACGGGGCGGTTAGAGAAGATCATTAGTCTGCTTTCGGCGGCGGCCGCCAGCGGAGATCCTTTAGCCGTTCGTCTGGTCAATGTGGTAGGGAATAACCTAGGGGCTTGTGTCACCGCCTGCCTGGAGCAGCTGGGGCTTACCCAGCGGGAGACCGTGGTCAAGGTGGGCGGCCGGGTCATGGGTCTGCATCGCATTGTCCCCGCGATTATGAACCGTGTGCAGTACGCGAACGAGCAAATTATCTTCGAATCCTTTGAGAACACCGATGCCGCAGGACAAACCCTGCGTGCTCTCCGGGCCAAAAAGGAGATCGAAGAAACCAGTTAATCCCCGATACTTACGGTGACAATCCTCTTTCGGTGGTGGCGACCATCTGAAGTCAACTTTGTTTCCTCACAAGTATTCTAATCTCCGAAGAAAATAACCAAATCTGGAGGGGTTGGACTTGAGCGGTCCAGTACAGGATTGGGATCACGCTTGGCAACAGTCAGCGGAGGAACTACAACCGGTGGTGCAGAGGGAGTTTGGCCATCTGTTCCTTCCCGGTGAAAAGACGACCTACGTCGCTGGAACGGACTTGGATCTCGATGGGAAGTATAGGACGCGATTAATCGTTCTCACCAGTAATCGCCTACTGGTGCTTGACCCCATGGCGCACAAGATAGAAAACAGTGTGGACCTGGTGACGATAGCCGATGCGGAAATTGAGCATTTTGTCGGAAATGCCATGGTTTACCTTAGGAGCGCGGACACCAGGCAGAGAATTGCCCGTTGTTCCCTTAGTGCTTTGCCCGGTGTCATGGAATTGGTGGAGCAGCTAAAGGAGACGCTGGGAGCGATCCCCGGGGAAACGCCAGGAAGGCCTGTGGCCCTGGATGCCAATCGTTGTCCCGTGTGTGGGTCACTGAAAAGACGGGGAGTATGCCCCCGCTGTCTGGATAAAGGCCGACTGATGAAGCGGTTACTCCGGTATCTGAAACCCTACGTACCCGTTGCGATAATCTCCTTCCTTTTGTTGGTGGCCGGTGGTATCCTGTCCATGGCCCCACCCTACCTTACAGGACGTCTAGTGGATGAGGTCTTAATTGTGAAAGATCTGGGGCGGCTGAAGACCTTGGTGGCCCTTCTGGCCCTGGTCCATGCCACCAACGCCCTAATTAGCGGTATCCATTCATATATGATCAGCTGGCTGGGGCAGTCGGTGGTCCGCGATTTGCGCACCGAGACCTACCAGCATCTGCAGTTCCTAGGCTTGCGGTTCTACGACACGGTGCGTACCGGTTCCATCATGTCCAGGACCACCAGCGACACCCAAAACCTACAGGGGTTCATTGTCCAAAGTGTGCAGAAGGTAGTCTTCAATGCCATCATGGTGGTGGGCGTGGGCGCGATCATGTTCCGGTACGATTGGAAGCTGGCCTTAATCACCCTGCTGCCGATGCCCTTATTAGTCTTGGCCTCCAACCTGTTTGCCCAAAAGATCTCCAAGGTGTACCGGCGGATCTGGGTGCGCAGGGCCCTGATGAACTCGGTGCTAGCCGATGCCATCCCCGGGGTGAAAATCGTCAAGTCCTTTGTGCAGGAACAGCGGGAAGTGGCCAAGTTCACCCGTCGCAGTGATGAGCTGTTTGATCGCCATCTGGAAGCGGCCCGGTTCCGCAGTGTCTTTTCCCCTCTGCTGGGGTTAGCCACCGCACTGGGTGTTGTGGCCATCTGGGGCCTTGGCGGGTACTTCGTCATTACCAGCGGGCAGCTGACAGTGGGGGGCCTTGTGGCCTTCTTGTACTACGTGAACCAATTTTATGGTCCCTTGCGGGAATTGGCGGGCTTTAGCGATGTGATTCAGGAGGCGGCCACCGCGGCGGAACGGGTCTTTGAGATTCTGGACACGGAACCGGAGCGGACACCGGAGCGTAGAGGTATCGTTCTTCGGGAACTGCGGGGAGAGATTCGCTTCGAAAACGTCTATTTTGAGTACGAAGTGGGAGAGCCGGTGCTAGAGGGGATCAACCTGCAGATTGAACCGGGTGAGATGATTGGACTGGTGGGACCTAGCGGCGGAGGCAAGACTACCCTGGTGAACCTGATCCCGCGGTTGTATGATGTAACCGCCGGTGCCATCTATATTGACGGTCATGATATCCGGGACATCGATCTAGGTTCCCTCCGTAGTCATATTGGCATGGTGCCCCAGGAACCCTTGCTGTTCCACGGGACCATCGCGGAGAATATTGCCTATGGAGTTCCCGATGCCACGGAAGAAGAGATCATTGCCGCGGCCATTGCCGCCAATGCCCATGATTTTATCATGGAGTGTCCTGACGGTTACGACACCCAGACCGGGGAGCGGGGACTGCGCCTGTCCGGAGGACAAAAGCAAAGGATCTCCATTGCCCGGGCGATCCTCAAGGATCCTAAGATCCTTATCCTTGATGAAGCTACCTCGGCGGTGGATACGGAAACGGAGCGCTTGATCCAAGAGGCCATCAACCGCCTCATCGCCAATCGGACGACCATTGCCATTGCCCACCGGCTGTCGACTTTGCAGAATGCGGATCGGTTGGTGGTGGTGGACCAAGGCCGCATTGTGGAAGTGGGTACTCACCAGGAGCTGTTGGAAAAGGACGGTCTGTTTGCCCGGCTGGTCCGGATGCAATCGGATATCATTCAATATACCGCGTAGTAGGGGGGCTTGGGGATGGACCAAGAACGGAGAGTCTTGGAAGATGTGTGGTTCGAAGAAAACGAGGGTTTACAGTTGGTTTGTTGGACCGGAAAAGACTGTCTCGGTCCGGTAGTGGTGAAACGCCCTTTTCCTCTTAAGGGCCCCCGGGAGCTTATTGTGGTGTCTTCGGTGGAAGGGAAGTTTTTGGGCTTGATTAAGGACTACCGGCGGCTAGATCCCGGGTCCGTGGCTTTAGTGGAGAGCCACCTGGACCGTCAACACTATATGCCCGAGATCGTGGGGATTAAAAGCATTGGGGAAGAGGGCGGAGTGTGGATCTGGAAGACCATCACCGATCGGGGGGAGCGAGACTTCGTGGTGCGTAGTCGCCGCCGGGATGTGACCTGGCTTTCGGATCACCATTTGGTGGTGCGGGATGCCGACGGGAATAAGTATGAGATCAGGGATTTGCGCAAGCTCGATGAGAAGAGTCGGGATAAGATTGAGCTAGAAGTGTAGCAGGGTGGTTGGAAGAGCAAAGATGAAAAAGCGGGGTTCTAAGACCAGCAGCTTCGGAGTGAAGAGTCGGGAAAGCCATGACGCTTCGAAGTTCTACGAGCGGAATCTGTATCATGACTTGGCGGAAGAGAAGGTCTGGGATGGGACGGAAGTACCTGTGCGGGAAGTGAATGTGGTCTATACGAAGGACAGCCGGTGTATGGACGAGCTTCCCGACAATAGCGTTCATCTGATGATCACCTCACCGCCTTACAACGTGGGCAAAGAATACGATGAGGACCTGTCTTTGGACGAGTACCGTCAACTGTTGAGGGATGTCTTCGCGGAAACCTACAGGAAGCTGGTCCCGGGGGGACGGGCCTGCATTAATGTGGCCAACGTAGGCAGAAAACCCTATATTCCCTTGCATGCCTACATCATTCAGGATATGCTGGATATTGGGTACTTGATGCGGGGAGAGATCATCTGGGATAAGGAGGCCAGTGCCGGCGCCTCCTGTGCCTGGGGAAGTTGGCAGTCCGCTTCCAATCCCACTTTGCGCGATGTCCACGAGTATATCCTCGTCTTTAGCAAGGGGCAATACAAAAGGAACAAGGGTGACAAGGAAGATACCATCGAACGGGATCAGTTTCTGGAGTATACCTTAAGCATTTGGCGGTTCCCCACGGTTTCCGCCAGGCAAATTGGACATCCGGCCCCCTTTCCCTTGGAGCTCCCGGCTCGTTTGATTCAGCTTTACAGCTTTGCCGGGGATATTGTGCTGGACCCCTTCTGCGGCAGTGGACAAACCTGTATCGCCGCCTTGGAAGCGGGCCGGTACTACATCGGCTATGATATTTCACCGGAGTACACAAAGCTTGCGAAAGAACGCATTGCTTTGCATCTTCGGCAACGGAACCAAAGGACCCTTTGGGACGATTGACGAAAAGGTAGATTTTTGGTGATAGGGAGTGTGTAGATTACTGTGTCGGAAGGTAGAGGGCGTCTTGGACGTTTAAGGGAACTGATGGAAAGCAGGGGCATCGATCTTGTGATCGTGACCTACGGACCGAACCTTTATTATTTCACCAATACCGGAATGGACGCCAGCCTGTGTTTGGGAAAGGACGATCCGGAACCGACGGTCTTGGTGCGCAGGGGTCTTAAGCGGGTCTTGGAAGAATCCCGTTGGCGGAACATCAAGGAATACAAAAGCTACAGCCAGATCCCGGAAATCTTGAAGCTGGGGACCACGCGGCTGACGGTGGGTTTGGAGCTAGATGTGATGCCCTATCTGGTGGCGGAGAAATTCCACAAGATCTTCCCCGATGGCCAGATCGTGGATATTGGCCACGATTTACGGATGATTAGAGCCGTCAAATCCCCGGCCGAAGTAGAGCTTCTCAAAGAGGCGGCCAAACAGGTGGCGGGGGTGCCTCGCTTTGCCGTAGAAGTCTTGGAACAGGAACCGGGTCTTACGGAGTTGGAGCTTTCGGCTAGGATCGAGGGCTATCTGCGGTCCCAGGGCCATCAGGGCCTGGTGCGGATGCAAGGGTACAACAATGAAGTGGCCTTTGGGACTGCTATTGCGGGTCAGTCAGCTTTGCGTACCTCCCGGATGGACTCACCCCATGGCGGGCCGGGGGCATACAATTGTATTGCTTACGGGTCCAGCAAGGCCTCCATCCAGCCGGGCGATCCCATATTGTTAGATTACCTAGGCGGTTATGAGGGATATGTGGTGGATCAAAGTCGAGTTATTACCCTGGGGTCACCGAAACCCGGAATTGAGGAGGCCTATGGGGCGATGCTCCAGGTGCAGGAAGTGATCCTCCAAAGCTTAAGGCCCGGGACAAAGTGTTCCGAGGTTTACCGCCGGGCCCTAGAGGAAGTCACCCGGCTCGGCTACCGGGATTATTTCATGGGGATCGGTAAGGACCAAGTGAGTTTTGTGGGGCACGGAGTGGGATTGGAGTTAAATGAATACCCGGTCCTCACCAGCCGCTTTGAGGCACCCGTTGTCCCGGGGATGGTGCTGGCGGTGGAGCCGAAGGTGATTTTACCGGAATTGGGGATCGTCGGGATCGAGAATACGGTGTTGGTGACGGAAGAAGGATGCGAGATCCTGACCACTGCTTCCGAGGAGATACTAAGGGCCAAGGTGTGAACCTTGGCCCTTGGGTTACATGATCCCCAACAAAAACCTTGCGGTTTCAAAATAGAGGATGAGTCCCGTAACGTCGATCAACGTGGTGATGAAGGGACCGGCCATCACCGCCGGGTCAAGCCGAAGCATCTTGGCCACGAGGGGGAGCAACAATCCCACCAAATTGGCAAAAAGCACGATAACTCCTAAGGACAGCCCAATAACTAAACTCAGCATTAGGTCTTGGCCGGAGAAAAGATAACTCCGGAGGAAAGCGATGGCGGCTAGGATCGTGCCCATGAAGGCGCCAGTGGCTAGCTCTTGACCGAACAAGCGCATGATACTATGCTGATCCAGGCTGCCCAAAGCAATTCCCCGGATGGTCAAGGTGGCGGATTGGGTGCCGGTGTTACCCCCGGTATCCATGAGGAGGGGGATGAAAAAGGCTAAGGCCACCGCAGATTCCAACGCGAAGGAATACCGTTGCATAATACCACTGGTCAAGCTCTGCAGAAGAATGAGGACGATAAGCCAGCCGAGGCGTTTTCTCACCCGCCCGACAAATCCCTCTTGGAAGTAGTCTCTCCCCGCGGAGGTGACACCGCCCATGCGGTGGATGTCTTCGGTGCTTTCCTGCTCTACCACATCCAAGATGTCGTCATGGGTAATGATCCCCACTAATCGGTTTTCCCTGTCCACCACGGGCAGGGCACTTAAGCCGTAATCGGTCATCAAGCGGGCCGCCTGTTCCTGGTCGGTGTCGGTGGTGACGCTGATCACTTTGCGATGCATGATTTCTCCCACCGCAGCCTGCAGGGGAGCTAGGATCAGTTCCCGTAAGGTGATGACGCCCACTAACTCCCGGCCATTGGAGATCACGTAGCAGTTGTAGATTGTCTCCGTGTTCGGCGCAGTAAGGCGGATGTGCTCCAGGGCTTCTTCCACCGTCTGATGTTCTTTCAGATCCACGAATTCCGTGGTCATCAAGCGGCCGGCACTTTCTTCGGCATAGCCCAAAAGCTGATTGGCAATGTTACGCTGTTCCGGTGACAGCAAAGACAGATAATGTTTCGTGACCTTGGCCGGCAACTCCTCCAAAAGGTCGGTACGATCATCCGGAGACATCTCATTCAACAGGTCCGCCACCTGCTGGTTGGTCATGGATTTCAGCAAGCTGGTCCGTTCCTCTTGCTCCATAAACTCAAAGACTTCGATGGCAAAGTCCTTGGGTAATAGGCGGAAGGTCAAAGCCTTGGCCGGTTGCTCCATGAGGGCAAGGAGATCAGCCACCTTCCTGGGGTGCTGCTCCTGCAGTAGGCTGCGAACGGCTTCGTATTTGCGCTCAAAGAGCAGCTGATTAATCCGTTGCATCATGTCCAGTTCCATGTTGGGCACCTCCCAAAGATAAGTACGGAGGTCTCAGAAGTGAGTTGCGAAAGACCTCCATGCAGTTTCTAGACGGGTCAGGGTCCATCTACAACTCACCTCCTTAAGCCCATTGTTTGAAGGGTTGGTAATCTGTATACGTAGATGACCATCCCGTTTCATTATAGAGCTAAACGGTGGAAAGCACAATTCCGCAAAGGGTTTGGGCTTCATCCAGGAGCAGGAATCGCTCCGATGGTGGCGAAAATACACTGAAGGGACAAATTCCAGATCAAAGGAAGTGAGTCAGATGGGCATAAGGATTGTAAAAAGGGAGTACGCCGGTTGGCCCAATTGTTTAGAACTTTCCAACGGTGCCCTGGAGCTGGTGGTGACCACCGATGTGGGTCCCAGAGTCATCCACCTTGGCCTGCCCGGTGGCCCTAACGAATTTGCCGTCAAGGCCGACCAGGCGGGCAAGACGCGGCAAAAGGAATGGTGTATCTTCGGTGGACATCGGTTTTGGCACAGTCCCGAGTATTTAAACCGTACTTATTACCCCGACAGTGAGCCGGTGCAATATCGGGAGTTGGACACGGGAGTCATCCTAACCCAGAATGTGGAGACCAACACCCAGGTGCGCAAGGAGCTGGAAATCACTTTGGACCCTGACGCCCCACGGGTGACGGTGGTGCATCGGATGACCAATATGGGTGTCTGGGAGATCGAACTGGCCCCCTGGGCCCTCTCGGTGATGGATGTGGGTGGCGTGGCCATCGTTCCCCAGCCGACCAAGGCCCATCCCGAAGGGTTGCTACCCAACCGCACCTTGACCTTGTGGCCCTACACCAATATGCAGGACCCCCGGGTGCTGTGGGGTGAGAAGTATATCCTGCTCAAGCAGGATCCCGCGGTGACCGATCCCTTCAAGCTGGGGATTTCCGCCAATGATGGCTGGACCGCCTATGCCAACAACAACCATCTGTTCGTGAAGCTCTTCGATTACTACGAGGGCGAACCCTATCCCGACGGTGGCAGTTCGGTGGAGATGTACACCTGTGATTGGATGCTGGAACTGGAGACCCTAGGTTCCTTGACTTTACTAGCTCCCGATGAAACGGTAGAATATGTGGAAGAATGGATCTTGCTGGACGGCGTTGCTAAACCTGAAACGGAAGCCGACGTGGAAGAGCAGATCGTGCCTTTGGTGGCTAAATTACAAGAAGAATAGGTGTAGTTAATTGGTTAGTCTGTGGCAAATCATGTCAACCTTTATGAAAGTAGGTGGTTTCACCCTCGGTGGCGGTTATGCCATGTTGCCGATGATTGAACGGGAGGTCATTGACCGCCGGGGCTGGGTAGAACGGCAGGAAGTCCTGGACATCTATGCCATGGCCCAATCGATGCCCGGAGCCATCGCCATCAACTCGGCGATGTTCATCGGGTACCGACTAAGGGGAATTCCCGGTGCTGTTGCCGCAGCAATTGGCATGATTACACCGTCTTTCCTAGTCATTTTGTTGATCGCGCAGGGCTTTTCCCGAGTGCAGGACAATCCCATCGTGGTAAAGCTAATGCGTGGAGCCGGGGCTGGGGTGGTGGCTTTAATCTTCTATGCGGCGTGGTCTGTAGCCCGCCGTTCTGTGAAGAAGCGACTGGATTTAGCGATTGGGCTCCTGGCCTTTGTGGCGGTGGCTTTCAATTTGCTCTCGGCCATCATGGTGATTATCCTCGCTGCCCTGTATGGGGTTGCCTCTTGGTGGTACGCCCATAGATTACACAGGGACGCTGGATCAAAGGAACTGGGAAGGGAGGCAAAAAAAGCCGATGATTGAGCTTCTTTTGCTTCTCGGTGGAGCGTTTTTTCAGATTGGTTTGTTCACCATCGGTGGTGGCTACGCCATGCTGCCTCTCATCCAACAGGCGACGGCCCGTCACGGATGGCTTACCGCCAGCGAGTTTACGGATATCCTTGCTATCTCAGAAATGACCCCGGGTCCCATTGCTATCAATGCAGCTACCTTTGTGGGGTATCGGGTGGCGGGGGGTTGGGGTTCGGCGGTGGCGACAATATCGGTGGCCTTACCTTCATTGATCCTTGTGATCATAATCTCGAAGTTCTTGTCGCGATTTCGTTCGAACGCGGTGGTGGATGCGATCTTCAAGATTCTGCGTCCTACGGTGGTGGGGCTCATTGCCGCTGCAGCTTTCCTCCTGGGAACAAGCACTCTGTTTCCGGGTTGGCACGCGGATTTCAAGGCCATTGGGATTGCTTTAGTCGTGGGATTTGGCCTTTTTAAGTTCAAAATACATCCCATCTGGGCTCTGTTGGCAGCGGGCCTGATGGGTGTCCTGTTGTTTTAACAACAAAACTGGTGAGAGAAGGAGTATAGGTATGGATTGGATTCAAGGAAAAAAGATCTGGTTCAACGGCAAGTTCGTCGATTGGCAAGATGCCACCATCAACGTACTTAGCCACGTGGTGCACTATGGCTCTAGTGTGTTTGAAGGTCTGCGCTGTTATTCCACGCCCCAGGGACCTGCGATCTTCCGCTTACAGGATCATACCAGGCGGATGTACGACTCCTGTAAGATTTACCGCATGGAAATCCCCTATACCCAGGAAGAATTTAACGAAGCGATCATCGAGACGGTGCGCGTTAACAATCTGGATGCTTGTTACATCCGTCCCGTGGTTTTCCGGGGTTTCCATCAGTTGGGCGTAAATCCCCTCACTTGTCCTGTGGAGTGCGCGGTGGCAGCTTGGGAGTGGGGGACCTACGTCGGTGAGGAGGCCCTGGAACAGGGGGCCGATGTGTGTACCGCCACATGGAGCCGGACCCGGCCCAATACCCTTCCGGCCCTGGCGAAAGCGGGGGGCAACTATCTGAATTCGCAGCTCATCAAAATGGAAGCCATCGCCAATGGCTACGATGAGGGCATTGCCCTTGACCAAAATGGGCTGATCAGCGAAGGTAGTGGGGAGAATCTTTTCGTTGTAAGGGATGGCGTTCTTTACACTACACCCCGCAGTGCCTCGATCCTCAGTGGGATCACCCGGGACAGCATCATGGTGTTAGCCAAAGACATGGGCTATAAGGTGGTAGAGGAGAACCTCCCGCGGGAAATGCTCTACATCGCCGATGAGGTCTTCTTCACCGGTACTGCCGCGGAGATTACACCGATCCGTAGTGTTGACCGGATCCAGGTGGGAGGCGGCAGGCGCGGTCCCATCACCGAGAAGCTCCAAAAGGCCTTCTTTGATCTGGTCTATGGTCGGACGGAAGACCGTTACGGGTGGTTGACTTACGTTAAGAAGTAAGTACACTTCTGCCTAAGGCCCCAGCCGGGGTCTTAGGCAGAAGCTGTCTTCTTCGTTCCCTTTTTGGTGGAAATCTAGAGTTTTTTCTTTTCGATAGTTCGGAAGCCTTGTCAGAATCGAAAGGGCGTGTTATAATAAACCTACGTTGCGCCCGTAGCTCAGCTGGATAGAGTGTCTGACTACGAATCAGAAGGTCGCAGGTTCGAGTCCTGCCGGGCGCACCATTCTAAACCCTTGTTATACAAGGGTCTTTTTTTTTGCCCATTTTAGGTTGGGGGAAATCGGGTTCCGGCAATCCAACGGGGTTTGAGTTGATACGCGGTCAAGGGGATATCCGTGGGAAGACCGATGTGGTTTTAGAGTGAGGCCTAAGCTACCCTAACAGCAATTGCGGGGCAGGCGCATGTTTTCGGATCAGACTCTCGTGTCTTCCGGTGACAATCGACGCTTTTCCCCTTAACCAGTGGAATAGCACTTGGTTCCCGTGCAAGAAGAGAAGAACTGGGGCCCTGCCACAGATCGCAATAGAAATAACATCAATGCAACGGCGAGCTGTACCAGATCGCTCATGTCATTGAAGCGTATGCGCTGGGTTTACCGATCACCTACTACACTGTATCGCAGCTGGAAGGCGATCAAGATTTCTTCTCTTGCCAATGAAAAGCTAGTCCTGGTTCCTGTCCAGTTGTCATGTATCTGGGGGGGCGAGCTATCTAGTGCCAACCGGCTGTTTTTCAGTCCGTAATTGTGGCAAGATCCTTCAGGATTCGATATTCCTTTGATTACAGCAGGGAAGGGGACCTCCTTTGTGGAAGTGAGACACTAGCGTGGCCTAATCCGAGATAGCTGTTTTGTCTAACCGGGAATAACAAATCAGCAGGTGATGATTGAGGGGAATCATTACTTTCTCCCTTTGCTAACCCTGGTGGTGGACACTGGGAATCCCTTATACGATTTTCATGTATAAAAGCGATGCGGGGTTCTTGTTTGGCCCGGAGTCCAGAGGGGGTCCGGTATGTTCTCCGTTGGAGATGCTTTTTTCTTTGTGTCACCTGCATTCTGGCCTTATATTTCCCCATCACCCTACATAGGTTACACTAGGCCCCCGGTGATGCATTGGCCAAATGTTTTAGAAAAGACTGCTTGAAAAAATGCATGGGAGGTGGTGATAGGCTCTTACGCATATGTATTGAAGACCACTGCTGGACGTGACCATGGAGGAAAACCTAAACTGTCCCAATGGGGTAGTGACATTGCCTAGAAAGGAGTGCTTCGATGCGCAGCCTTTTGTGCAAAGTACCTCTGCTGGCGTTTGTCTGCATCCTTTTGTGTAGCAGTCTGACGATGGGTGCACCGGTATTCTACGAAGATTTCGACGGCTTTACCCCACAACACTTTCTGCAACCGGTAAAGGGACGCAATCAAGACGGCACTGTGGTCAGTGTTGCCAGGGATGGGTATCCCTTTGGTCCTGCGGCAATCCAAGTGGACTATGTCTTCAGCGGGGCGGGGGGAAGTCAGTGGGTGGAACTGGAATGGGCGCGACATGTGGATTTGGACTTCTCCGGCGAAAAGATGATTTTGCGGATGTGGATCAAGGGAGCGGGGCAAAACCATTTTACCCGGGGGAACATCCGCTTTGCCGATGCCACGGGAGAAGTGTTCCAGTATCGCTTTGGAGAAATGGGCGAGGTGCTCAATGGGGCTGAGTGGCGGCAATTTCAGATGGAATTGGATCTGAACAGTCCCGAAGGTTCTTGGGGGGGCAACGCCGATGGAGTGCTGGACTATCCCCTGCGCTTTTGGGGACTGACCTTCAATGCCACCACAACTTCTGCCACCGGTACCTTCTATCTTGGTCCCATTGAACTGGTGGAGGTAAGGGAACAGGAGGTGACCCATTTGTCTTTATCGTTAACGGTGCCGGATCCCCACGGTATCATTGCACCGCATACTCCCATCGTGTGTTCGGCGGAAGTCTATGCTTCGTTGTGGACCTTGACCGATAACCGGCGTTTGCAAGCGGTGGAAGAAGACTTTGCAGGCGAACTGCGCTGGTGGGCTGTGGATTTCGATGGCAACCAACTGGCTCGGGGGCAGGAGCAACTACACTTGGCCCCAGGGGACCGGGTTACCGTGGATATTTCTCTGGGGGCACAGCAGACGGGAATTATCTACCTCCATGGAGAACTGGTGGATGCCTGGGGTAATGTGTGCCAAAGGGCGGAGCAGCGCATCGCCATCATGAAGCCCCTTGAGGGACCCTTTGATTCTCCTTCCTTTATTTTCGCCGTTGCAGCCCATTTGGGTCGACGGGATCCGGCGGATATTCAAAGGGAAGTGGAACTGATCAGGCGGGTTGGTTTTTCCGCAGTCCGTTTCGATCTGACCTGGGATAAGGTGCAGCCAACACCGGAAGTGTTTAATTGGGAGCTTTACGACTATATTTTCGCTACCCTGCGGGAAAACGGGATCACGCCGTTACCCATTTTGTGCTATTCTACGCGATGGGCCAGCACAGGAGATGTACACAGTGACGACTGGAATGAGTGGCACAAAGCACCGCCCCAGGTGGACGCCTTTGTCCGTTTTGCCAGGGAAGCGGTGGCTAGGTATAAGGACTATACACGCTATTGGGAGATTTGGAATGAACCGGATATTGGTTTTTGGCGAGGTACTGTGGAACAGTATGCGGAGCTTTTCAACGCCACAATTGCCGCAATCCACGGGGAGGATCCCCAGGCATTGGTGTTGAATGGGGGCTTTTCCGAAACAAAGCGCCGCCCGGATTTTATCCCCCAGTTTACACTGCTTGCGGATCCACCACCGGATATCTACGCCTTCCACTCCCATAATGAGTTTACAAACCTTCTCCAGGCGGCCCAGGATACTGCCGGCTATATGGAAGCAGCAGGATGGCTAGATATACCTGTCTGGCTCAATGAGGCCGGCTACTCTACGTGGGCTGGGCGCACAGAGCGGCAACAGGCCAGTGAACTGGTGAAAAAGATCAGTTACAGCATGGCTTTGGGTTACCAGGCCTATGTGCTGTATGATTTGCTGAACGACGGGGAGAATCCCGAGGAACTAGAGCATAACTTCGGGATCGTGCGTTGGGACTTTTCCCCCAAGGCCGCGGTGGTGGCGGTACGGACCTTGATGGAACAGCTGAGTGACAAGGAGTTCCTGCGGACCTTAGATTTTGGTAATCCGGAGATATTTGCTTTGCTTTTTGGTAACGAAGGGGAACAGACGTTGGTGATCTGGAAGCAAAAGGGCGATAGTGTCCTGCGAAGGATCAAAACCAACGCCAACGAGGTTCAATATGTGGATCTGATGGGACGCCGTCAGCCAGCGATGCTGATGTCTGGGGGTGTTTATGTACAGATCAAGTCCGAACCGCAATCTGTGGTCTTCAAAGGTGAAGACATCCAGTTGAGCCTGGACTGATGGTGGGCAGATTAATTGCCGAAAGAGACAACAGGTGTACCGCCTTGAAAGGCTGGCCCTTTCCAGGGCGGTACTTACTAATACTCAGTGGTTTTCCTAACAAGGGGTATTGCTCGGAAAAGCTCGAAATATATCACATAGTTTGTCTAATCTCGGGAATTGGCCAGTTGCCTTATTGCTTGACGGGGTGGTTTTCGGTACAATGATAGTAATCCAGCTTCTATGTAACAAAATATTCCAGTTTGATACCTACGCCTCTTAAAGATGTTGGCCTATGATGAGCTGTTGCAGCCCAGTGAACCTCACGTTGACATATCCTTCTTTTCCGGGTATATATAAGACCATTTTGACTGACCAGGGGATGGTGGTGGATAGTAGGATGAGTTGGGATGGTCTTCAGAGTACATTGCTATACATGTCTTTAGGATTTTGACCTGCTGGCTTAGAATGGCCGTGATTCGATACCCGTGGGATAGACCGTTTCCGCGGCTATCCTTCCTTCGCAAAGGAGTGACCGGATTGTTGGCCCTCAGACTCCTAGTCCTGATTTTGCTCCTAGTGATCCCCTTGCCGATCAACATTGGACTGGCCTACGAAGGTGAGTTCTTTTGGGATGAGGTCCTTGATGTCCATGGTAGCGTGATGCTCCTGATTGAAACGGAAACGGGAAGGATTGTAAAAGCAAATCAAGCGGCCAGCGCCTTTTACGGCTACTCCCTCGAAGAACTGGTGGGCATGGGTATCGATGAGATCAACCAGCTGCCTCCAGACCAGATAGAAAGGGAACGGCAAGACGCCGCAGCCCAAGAGCGAAACTACTTTATCTTTCCCCACCGTCTGAAGGATGGTACGGTGCGGACGGTGGAGGTCTATTCCTATCCTGTGGACCCCGAAGGCCGTTATCTTTTCTCTATTATCCACGACATCACTGCCCGAATTGAAGCAGAAACAACCCTGGTGGATTACAACCAACGTCTAAAGCGGGCCGAGGATATCAGCGGGATTGGCCACTGGGAGTTTCACTTGACAGAAAACCGGGTGGTGGCTTCCGAGGGGGCAAAGCGGATTTACGGTTTGGGTGACGAGGAGTGGACCATCACTGCGGTTCAAACCATCCCCCTGCCCCCGTATCGTGAAATGTTAGATCTTGCCCTGGCCAATCTGATTGAAAAGGGAGAGCCCTACGACGTTGAATTCCGGATCCGGCGTCCCAGTGACGGCGCAATCGTGGATATCCGCTCCATCGCTGAGTATGACCCCGAAAGGGAAGTGGTCTTCGGTACTGTGATGGACGTCACCCAGTACCATCAGTTGGTTCGGGTGGCCGAGACCCAACGAAATGAGATCATCGTGGTGATCGCGTTGCTCCTGCTGGTCAGTATCGGAGGGATTGTGATCTTGGCCAGGCACCTGCGATTGCGCAAAAGAAGCGAAGAACAGCTGGCCCAGTCCCTAGATGCCCTAAGGGAGCGGGAACGACAGCTGGCGAACCTGATGAACAACCTGCCGGGGATGGCGTACCGGTGTCGCAATGATCCCCACTGGACAATGCTTTTTGTTAGTGATGGGGTGAAGGAGCTCCTTGGCTATGAGCCCGAGGACCTGATCGGCAACAGCAGGGTCGCATACAACGATCTTATCCTGCCCAGTTATCACACCCAGATTTGGAACGCTTGGCAACAAGTGCTCAAAGACAAAAGGACCCTCACCCTGGAATACGAAGTCCGTACCGCCTCGGGAGAGATTAAATGGGTCTGGGAGCAGGGCAACGGGGTCTACGATGAGAATGGGGAATTACGCTTTCTGGAAGGCTTGATTATGGACATCACTGAGTTGAAGAAGACAGAGGCGGCCCTGCGGCGGCGGGAACAGGATTTAGAAGTGACCCTGCAGTCCATTGGTGATGCGGTGATTACCACCGATACCCACGGCCGCATTACCCGCATGAATCCCATCGCGGAAAGACTCACTGGGTGGTCCTCGGAGGAAGCTCAGGGACGGCCCCTTAACGATGTGTTTAGGATCATCAGCACCATCACCAGACAGGTCCATCCTGACCCTGTGTCCCAGATCCTGCGCACCGGCCGGGTGGTGGGATTGGCCAATCACACCAGCCTGATCGCCCGGGATGGGATCGAATACCAAATTGCCGACAGTGCGGCGCCTATTGTGGATTTGGATGGGCGGATCCTGGGGGTTGTGCTGGTTTTCCATGATGTCACCGAGATCTACCAACAACGGGCGGCCTTGGCGCAGCAGGAAAGACAATTCCGGGAGCTGTTCCAGAATTCCATCAGTGCCATTTCGGTGTTCCGGTTAGTCTATGATGAGGCAGGTAACCCGGAGGATTGTGTGTTCTTGCGGGTGAACGCCGCCTTTGAGAAGTATACCGGATTGCGACCCGATGATGTGATAGGTAGACGGGTGACGGAGATCCTTCCCGACTTTCGCGAAACAGGGTTGCTTGGGATTAGCGACGAGGTATTGCGTACCGGGAAGCCAAGAACCATAGAAATGTATTTTGCCCCCCTACAGCGATACTACTACGTCAGTCTTTATTCAACATCCGATGATCAGTT
>DUMW01000092.1 GCA_012839765.1 Bacillota bacterium | reverse complement strand
CCTCGAACGGTTCATGCCCTGGTCTCCCGAAATCCCCGACTATTGCCGTACACAGAAGAAAAACTAACAAGCATAACACAACCCCCACCCAGAAGGCCAGGTGGGGTCTTTTTTACGTTTACGTTCGTTGGATCTGTTTAGCGCGGGATAGATAAGTGAAGGAGGACTCCTTTTCGTGGGTATCTAGAGAATCAAGCATGGGACTACCCTGGCCTTGACTAGTGTCGGATCATGCTGAGAAGACATAGGGCGACGCGTAACTGGATTGTTGGTGGTGATGAGTCGACTTGGCAGGTTTGGAGTGGGAACCGGTATTTCTATAACCTAAAGGGACGTAGGTGATGGCACCATGCGGGTAATGGCACTTTTTTCTGTGCAAGGCATCCAAAGATACATCTTTGCCAGCAACCGACTGAGGGAGAATTTAGGGGCTTCGGAGTTGCTCCGCTGGTCGTTGGAGGAAGGCTTTGAAGAAGAAGTAATGGATCGGCCCATCTATGCTGGCGGCGGCAACGCGGTGTATATCTTCCCGATGAAAAACGGCAAACGCGGTAATCGAAAGATGGAGTCGTAAGCTACTGGAGAAAGCCCCTGGACTACAGGGGGTGGCGGCCTACCATCCCATTGAGGGGAATAATTACCTGGCTGCCTATGAGGGCGCTTTGGTAAAGCTTGATCAACTGAAAGATCAAACCCTCGGTGGAGCTCCCTTGATGGCGCTTCCCATTGTGAAGCAATGCAGGAGTACGGGTCTTGCCGCCTGCCATGTGCAGGGCTACGAAGATTATTGCCTTGGGCGGGAGGCTATCACCAAGAGGATGGCCACAAACCAAGCCTTAGGCCGGATGAGAAGGGTACTTAAGGAATTAGATACCCGGTACGATTTTGTGCCGGACTTTTCGGGCTACGAGATTTCGCACCTAGCTTTGGTCCATATTGACGGTGACGGAATGGGAGATCTTTTGATCGAGGTAATCAAAGGTTGTCCCGATGAGGAAAAACTGAAGGATTACCTAAGGGATTTCTCCACCTCCCTTCAGGCGGTGACCAATGGGGCATACAAGCAGATGGTGCAGAGACTGATCGACTTGGTAGAAAGGGAGGAATTCCTAAAACCGTGGCGTGACCGTGGTCTTCTGCCCATCCGACCCATTATCTACGGCGGTGACGACGTCACTTTCATTACTCTGGGTCCCCTGGGACTTACCCTGGCGGCGGAGTATCTGCGTGGTTTTTCCAACAGTGTAGGGGTGAAACTCCATGGTCAGTACACGCCCGTCACCGCTTCCGCAGGCGTGGCCATCATCCCGGCCAAGTTCCCCTTTGCCCGGGGCCATGGTTTGGCTGCTGACCTTTGCAGCAGCGCCAAGGATAAGCGGCGGAAGGAAGGACGCGGTGGCGGTTGGCTTGATTTCCAACTGGTCCACGGGGCCATCACGGGGGATTTGGCAAGCCTCAGAGCCACGTTATATGCCCATCGGGAGAAGAAGAGACTACTCTCGCGTCCCTATCAGGTCTGCGGCAACAAGGACGTCTAGGACAACTTCGATCAATTCCATCGCCTATGGCAGACCTTCCACCAGTGGCCACGGAACCGGGCCAAGCGCTTGTTGGAGGCTTTGGCGGAAGGGAAAGCCAGTAGCGACGAGTTGCTCGGGCAGTTTAAGGTGCGCGGCTATACCTTGCCCGAGGTGGCTGGTGTTGACTTGGACGGCGCTTGGGATGGTGACCGCACACCCTTCTATGACCCCCTGGAAATGTTGGATTACCATATTGATGCTTGGAAAGGAGGGAGCCGATGACCAGTTTGCAGCTTAAGATCGAACTGTTGTCGCCAACCACTCTTGGTGCCGGGGAAGAACGACGCGGAATTGTGGATACAGATGTAAGCTATGACGAATGCGGCCTGCCCTATATCCCCGGCAAACGTCTTAAAGGGTTGTTGCGGGATGCCTATCAAGATGTGTATGATGCCCTACAGCAACAGGATAAAGAACTCCCGGCTCCGGAGGAAATCTTCGGGGAAAGAGGAGCGCGTATTGGTAGTCCATTGGTGTTCGGTGATGCACACCTGTTGGCGAAGGCCAACCTCGCGCCCTGGCTCCAGTGGCTGATAGAGGATGCAGTGTTTTCCGAGTATGATGTGCTGGAGACCCTGACTTCCGTCCGCAGGCAAACGGCCATCGATCCCGATACCGGTGCTGCCAAGGAGGATACCCTACGCAGTACCCGGGTCATCAATCCCGGTCAGGTTTTTGTCTCGGAGATTACTTTGCAGACCGGTTGTAACTTGACTTCGCAACAGCTTTTGGGACTGGCCCTGGCTGCCTCGGCCCTTAAGTACATGGGTACGGGCCGTACCCGAGGTTTGGGAGCGGTCAAGTGCTATCTGGAGAGGGCAGGGAAGGATCTGTCCCAACTGGCCATTGACTGGCTGTTAGGAAAGGACCCAGAGGATCAGCTCACTGACTGGGCAATTAGTGCCAGTAGTTCCCCCAGGAAGGGGTCTAGCCAGGAAGAAGGAAGTCTGGCGGCTATGGAGTTTTCCCTTACCCTGCGGCGTCCCGCGGTGTGTGCCCAATTGTGGGGAGACTCGTATACGGTGGCCACCTACCATTACATCCCCGGCAGTACGTTGAAAGGGGCCGTGGCTTGGGCCTATATGAACCGCTATGGTGGTGTGGACGATGAATTTAAAAGACTTTTCATCGATGAGGGGCTCAAGTTTCTGAATGCCTATCCCCAGGTGGAGGGACGGCGGAGCCTGCCCATCCCTCGCTCAATTAGGAAAGAAAAGGGGAGTGCCTCTAATCTATATGATTTGGCCTACTATCGGGATGCGGAACAAAGAAGAGGGTTGCCCCGCCTAGAACGGGAGCTAGGATTTGCGGCGCCCGATTCGGAGCACAGAATCCTTAAAGCATCGGTATTCACTCGGTTGTCGCCCCACCATGCGCGGGCACAAGATCGCCGTTTTGGTCGGGCCCGGGGAAATCCTTCCGATGATGAAGATGCCATCGCCGTCGATGGTACCTTCTTTTCCTATGAAGCCCTGGAGGCCGGACAGAAATTCTCCGGAGTGATCCTGGGTTCGGAGGGAGATTTGGAGTTTGTGAAAGAACCGCCTTGACCCCCTAGTTTTGGAGAATATGCTTGTACTTCATCTACATATCGCATGATTGCTTCGTATTTCTACCAGTTGCACTTTTTACTCATCTTAGGCGGCCTTGAGTGCTTCTTTGGTATG
>DUMW01000091.1 GCA_012839765.1 Bacillota bacterium | reverse complement strand
CCTTGCCGCCACATTTTGCAGAACGGTTGCAGCAGACCTTTTTCCCGGAGGCGGTGGCGGGTTTGACCTGGGACGGTGCAGTGCTAGCGGTACCGGCCTGGGCCAATATTACCGGCCTTTGGTACAACCGCCAGGTTCTACAGGAAAAGGGTATCGCGGATATTCCCTCCACTTGGGATGAGCTGTTCGATTTAGCCCAGCGGATCTCCACGGTGGGCAGCGACGGGGTTGTCATTCCGGCTTTGGGCACTCTGCCGGAAATGTGGAGCCTGGGGCGGATAATGGTGGCAATGCTCGTCTCCGAAGGTGGAGATCTGTTGACCCCCGATGGTCGGATCGCCCTTTTTGCCGAGGAAAGCCGCAACGCCATCAACAAGATGGTGGAGGCGGTGCAAAGGCGTGCCCTGGATATCGACTGGCGGGGAGGTCGGATCGGGATCGACAGTGACTTGGCCTTCTCCCTAGGCTGGAACTACTTTGTACGTACCATTGACACCCAAACGGTAAAGGATGTGGGGGCCGCACTGCTTCCCGCAGGTGCTGTGGGACACAGTGCTTTGTTCTATCACCATGCCGTTGCGGTGGCTAAGGGCTCCAACCAGGAAGCGGCCTTCGATTTTCTCGAATGGCTCACCTTTGAGGCCAGTCCTACCACGGGCCTTGTTCCCTTGGTACACAGCACCGCCGCTTCTTTGAACTTGCCCTTCCACATGGATGCGGTTACCCGCTTCCCGGAGTACTATGGTGAATACAGCGATGCCATGTTTGATTTCATGCGCAACATGGACTACGGTGTGTCGGTTATGCGCTACATCCGTCAGGGGGTAAGTCCTGATGTGGTGGGTACTGTGGTGTCTAAGATCTTGGACGGGATGTCGCCCCTGCAAGCGATTAACGATGCCATCATCGAAGTGCAGATAAATATCCAGGAGTGGCAGGAGATGCTAAAAGGGCGGATGTAGGTTAAGGCGAGTTTTGTTGGCTTAACGCTATGCAGGAGCACACCGCGGATTACCTAGGAAAAGAGCATGGGCCAATGAAAACCAAGGGCGGCTATCGCGGTCTACTTTTCATCTTCCTACTGGTGTGGGTCAGCAGTGTCGGTTGTTTACGTCTAACACCGGAACCGGTGCCGGAGCCCGAAGGGGAACTGATTTCCCTCGGCAAGCCCGCCATTGCGGATCCGGGGAACTGGTCGGCGGGTCAGGCCAATGACGGGGATCCCAGTACCCGTTGGGCTACTGGTAGTGATCAGTATCCTGCCTGGTGGCAGGTGGATCTGGGTGGACAGTATCAGTTGACCTGGATTGAGATCCTCTGGTACCAGCAGGAATCCCGGGCGTATCAGTACAAGGTGGAGATCAGTGCTAACGGAACGGACTTTGACGTGGTCATTGACAAGTTGAACAACAATGCCTCCGGCCCCACCCGGCAGGCTTTGGACCACCGGGGCCGGTTTGTGCGCATCACCCTGGAGGGGGCCTTCCCCGAAGGGTGGCCTTCCATTAACGAGGTTTCCATCTATGGGCTTCCCCTGGATGAAGAGGAAGAACCCACCGACTTAGAATCCCTCTGGCTGGCCCAGGGGAATCAGGAGCTGGCCCAGGGTCAGGCCGCCCAGGCCAACCAGGCTGGCTTTCCTGCCGCCAATGCCCTCGACGGTAACCTGGAGACCCGGTGGGGGACGATCGACGGATCTGTTCCTGCCTGGTGGCAGGTGGATTTGGGCGACATCTATGAGCTGGCGGGGATCGGAATCAATTGGTACAACGAGGCCATCCGAGCGCATCAATACCGGGTGGAGATCAGTGAGGACGGTGAAGAATTCACCACCGTGGTGGATAAGACCGACAATATAACCTTTGGCCCCACCGCCGATGGGATCGGACGGTCCGCAAGGTATGTGCGGATCACCATCACCGGGGTTCACCCCCAGGGCTGGCCGTCTATCTGTGAGGTGCGGGTCTACGGGAAGTAGGGGGAAAGGTCTCGGGTAGCGGAGGCAAGGTTCCCGACTTCCGGGAAACGGTGGGCTACTCCCGATGCCCTTCTAGACAGTAGAGGGGTTTGGAAGTAGCAGTTCCACCGCCCCATCCGCGGGGCAAAACCGGACCAGGGAGAAGGGATCTGCCTTCCCCCGCTGCCGAGTGAGTACGCCGTACAGGCAGATTTCGTGAAAACAGTTGGTCAGAAGGGAGAGGTAGAAGGATGAAAACACGGAGGAACGGTCACTGTCTTGTGTTACTACTGGTTCTCGTTTTGTCCATTGGTAGTCTGGCCCACGCCCAGCTTCAGGAGGAACTCATTTCCCTGGGTAAGCCTGCCACCGCAAACCCTGGAGAGTGGTCTGCTAACCAGGCCAATGATGGGAATCTGGAGACCCGGTGGGCAACGGGGAATGATCAATATCCCGCCTGGTGGCAAGTGGATTTGGGCGCGCAGTATGACTTGACCCGTTTGGAAATCCACTGGTATGGCCAGGAAGCCCGGGCCTATCGGTACAAGGTAGAAGTGGGGGCCACGGGAGCCGATTTTGCCGTAGTTTTCGATCAATTGGACAACACCACCTTTGGGCCCACCGATGCCTCTTTGAATGTGCGAGGAAGGTATGTCCGGATCACCCTAGAAGGGGCCCATCCCGGCGGCTGGCCTTCAATTAATGAGGTTCTTATTTACGGTACTCCTGTGGAAGACGGAGAACTGGATCTGGAAGCCCTGTGGCAGAAGGAGGGGAACCGGGAGCTTGCGGCGGGGCGGCCTGCCAAGGCGAACCAGGAGGGTTTCCCTGCGGCCCACGCCAATGACGGTAAGTTAGACACCCGGTGGGGCACGATTGATGGCTCCTTCCCGGCCTATTGGCAAGTGGACCTGGGCTCTGTGTACACCCTCAAGGGCCTGGCGGTGAACTGGTATAACGAGGCGACCCGCGCCCATCAGTATCGTATTGAGGTAAGCAAGGACGGTCAAAGCTTTACCACCGTGTTGGATCGGACGGATAATCGGGCCTTCGGTGCCACGATGGATGCCCTTGAGGTGGAGGCCCGGTTCGTGCGCATCACCATTACCGGCGCATATCCTGGCGGTTGGCCTTCTATTTGTGAAGTGCGGGTGTACGGTCAGTAGTACCAGAGAAAGACCTTAGCCCGGACGTTGGTGTCCTGCGTGGAGTACCTTGAAAGGAGAGCGGGATGGTGAAAGCACACAAGGTGGCAAGATATCTTGGCTTTGTGCTCATTGTTTTGCTTTTGTTTGGTGCTGCCCTTTGTCAGGGGCAGGAAGGGGGAGAGCTCATCTCCCTAGGCAAGCCGGCCACGGCCAATCCGGGGGATTGGTCTGCGGCCCAGGCCAATGACGGTGATCTGGCCACCCGGTGGGCCACCGGTAATGATCAGTACCCCGCCTGGTGGCAGGTAGATCTGGGTGGGCAATATGCTCTCACCGGAATCGAGATCAACTGGTATGGGGAAGAGTCCCGGGCTTACGGTTATACCGTCGCGGTAAGCAGTGATGGGATCGAGTTTGAGGTGGTGCTGGATCGAGAGGATAACCGGACCTTTGGCCCCACCAGCGAGGAACTGGAGGTACAAGGTCGGTATGTGCGGATCACCCTTACCGGGGCATACCCCAGTGGTTGGCCTTCCATCAACGAAGTGAGGATTTACGGCCGGCCCGCAGCCCAAGCAGGGCTTGTGGATTTGGAGAGTACCTGGATCGAGGCAGGGTACCAGGTGTTGAACCGAGGGAAAGCGGTGAAGGCGAACCAGGAGGGGTACCCCGCTGCCCATGCCAACGATGGTAAGCTGGATACCCGTTGGGGCACCATCGATGGTTCCTACCCGGCCTGGTGGCAGGTAGACCTGGGAAGTAAATATGATCTAGCGGGTGTGGCGGTCAATTGGTATAACGAAGCCTCCCGGGCTTACCAGTACCGCATTGAGGTTAGTGATGATGGTAAGGAGTTTACCACCGTGGTGGATAGGACGAATAATCTGGCCTTTGGTCCCACGATGGATGCCCTTGACCAAAGAGCAAGATACGTCAGGATCACCATTACCGCAGCTGTTCCCAATGGGTGGCCTTCCATCTGTGACGTGCGTGTTTACGGTGATCCGGCATCGAAGGAGGAGGCGTTGACCACGTTTTCGGCTGTCACTGTAGATTGTTCCACTGTCCTTGGTTCCTTGGCGGACTTCCGGGCGTTGTATATGAACAACGCAGGCCTTTCGGATCGGCTGGATATTGAACGGCTTCAAAGGGACTTTGATTTCCGGGTCTATCGTGGTTGGATGAACATGAGTCACTACTACAACCTGGAAAAGGGGACCTATGACTTTGCCCGGTATTACGCCTATCTGGAACGACTTAGTTCACTTAGTGATGGGATCATGATCGTGTTGCGAGGCCTAGAACCTCAGGTTGAACAGGGCCTACTCACTATGGAGGAGTACACCCAGATCCTGAAGGATGGGCTATTGCATTACAAGGAAAAGTACCCCAAACTGAAGTACGTGGAGGCGATGAATGAATTTGACCTCCTTCGGCAGGAGATCACCTTTACGCGGCCGTATTACGACTTCTACAAGGCCTTCTACGAAGCGGTGAACTACGTAAACAGAACACTACAGCCGGAGGAACCCTTGCTTTTGGGTGGTCCGGTGGCTTCCCACTTCGGAGTCAACTACACCAGTGATGCTTGGGAACGGGAACGAACCCTCTTGCAGGAGTTCATCCGAGACTTTGCCCAGGACCCCAATCCGGAAAAGCGCTTGGATTTCCTATCCTACCATCAGTATCTGAACCGGAATGGCTATCGTCCCAGTTTGGTGGATAGGGAAATTGAAATGATCAGGGAGTACTTCCTTGCTCACAGTTTGGATCCCGATGTCCCCATTCACATTACGGAGCTGGGTGTTCTGCCCGGCGACTACGGTACCGATGATTACGCCGCGGATCTACTGTTGCAAGCCGCCGGGGTGGCCACCTTGATGTATCGGTACCTGGAACAGGGGCTTACCACCACCTATCACTGGGTGGATCACCACTTGGAAAACTCCCGGAAAGACGTCCTGGTGCCCAATCAGCCCGGGAAGCTGACTCCCTATGGAAACATGATGCTGATGCAGACCATGCTGAAGCAAAACCGGGTGGCCGCGGTGGCCTCTCCCCAGACGTCAGAGGGGATCGGGGTGTATGCCTTGGCCAGTGCCGATGAGACCGGGGTGGCCATCATGATCTGGAACTACGATTGGCCCGACTGGACCTGGGGTGACGGGTCCCGGTATGAGAGTGTCGGCAGAGATTTTGCTCCGGTGCTCAATGTCTTTGCCCTGCCGGACTCTTTTTTGGGGAAGAACATGCGGGTGGAACACTACCTAATTGACTCCACCCACAGCAATTACACCTACAATCTCCAACGCGCAGAACTGGAGAAGGTGGTGGATAAGGTGCAGCCTGCAGCGGGGTGGTACACTGCCACGGTGCCCTTGGAGAAAAACGCCATCGCGCTCGTGGTCCTCATCCCCACCGACGAAGAACCCCGTCCGTCGGTAGTAGTCTCCTCACCGGAACCCTTTACAGTGGTTCAAGGTGCTGTTCCCGTGCGGGCCAATGTGGATTTACCCCTGGGAGTGCGTCTAGAGCAGGTGCAGATTGCCCTTAACGGGGGAGTAATCTACGAAGGAAGTAATGTGCCTAGCGATTTCATGATGGATACGGCAGCCTACGCGGATGGTGATTATGAGCTGGTCGTAAGTGTACGGACCGCCAATGGCGCAGTGGTGAGTAAGACTGTTCCGGTCACCTTCCATAATGCTTGGGAGCTAGTGGATGATCTACTGCCCCCGAAGACTACTGCTTGGGGTGGGATGACCTTGAGCCTTGATCGCTCCCTCCACGCGGATAGTTCCCCGGGGTGGGAGTATAGGGAAGGGCCGGAAGGTAGCATGGACGATGAAACCCGCCTGGCCCGATCCGGGGATACCACCGAGTACCTGCTTTGGGAAGCGGAAGGGTTGACTGGTTTTTCTGTAGTGCTCTATGCAGCTGATCAGACTGTGGAAGATCACGTGGTTTTTGAAGTGGCCAAAACCAAAGACCAGTGGTCGGTGGTCCCCTATACGGTGACGGTGTTGGATCAAAGCGAGGGATGGTACGCACTAAAGCTGCAGGGCAGTGTGGCGGAACCCGGGGCAATGCTCCGTTTGACCATTAAAGAGGGGAAATTCCCTGGAGATGCTCTGCAGTTGGGTAAAGTGACGCTCAGTGGAATAAAGAAGTAGGCAATGTTTCGGGACGATACACAGGGTCCTCTTCCCGTAGGGGTGAGGGCCCTTTCTATTTGTTCACCCGGGTACGGGGGTGGCGGGGAAGGGGCGGCTCCAAGGGCTAGAAGAATAGGGACCCGTGCAAAGGTAATTCAAGGAAGATCCCGTTGGGGAATTAGGGGTTTGTTTCTTCCTGAAACATCGGATATTAGGAGATATCGCTGGTTACGGTGTTTCATTTCTTATGCAACTGTTGCAGAAAAAATCATTCCTGGTGGAAGCAGGAAAACGTTGTTGAAATGAGGAATTATGTATATGAAGGCAAAGTGACGGAAACTTACAATTCGCATTCCAAGGGTTTTGCCCGGGTATTGGCGAAGCCCTTGGGATATAAGTGGTATTGGAGGCTGGAACTTGTCACTGTTCCAAGATGAGCAAGGTTCTTCCTGTAGGAGGTGAGGCTGTCGATTCAGACTCAACCTAGCCTGGAACATTAGACTAAGGATCAAGACTAGCGAAAGACTCCAAAGCCAAAAAAAGGAACGTGGGAGGAATAGTAGACCAATGAAAAAACTGTTTCTAGCTGTGACCGTGCTTTGTGTACTATTTGCTGCTGCCAGTGTATCCGCCAAAGTATTGGTAGAAGAGGACTTCGAACAGGTAGACCTGGGTAAACTGCCCGCAGGCTGGGAGATTATTTCCGGAGAACCTGGCGTGTATAGTGAGCAGGCCTACAGTGGCAATAAGGCTCTGCGGATTCAGCCCCCGGCAGACAACGCGAGCGGTGTCTTGGACTATGTCTATGTTCCCTTTGAAACCCAATATGACAAAGTGGTCGTGGAGTATATGGTCTATACACCGGGGACTGCTGGCCGCGGCTTAGCCTTTTCCGTATCCCGTCAAGTGTATGAGCCCGATCCCGTGGAGACCTATGCCAATGAAGCCGGTCCCTACCTGTGCGTGCGTAACGGCAAGCTATCCTACTTCTCTGGTACTTGGGCAGATCTTATGCTGGACTTTGATACTACCCAGTGGAACAAAGTGAAAGTGGAAGTTGATGTGAAGGCACAAAGTTTCACCGTTTACGTGAACGACGTGGAAGTGGGGCAGGGACGGTTTCGCTCGCCGGTGGATAGCCTAGGTCTTGCTGTATTCACCATCTTCCAGACTGGTGGCCCCAGCGAAGTGGCTTGGGTTGATGACGTGAAGGTGTACGTACCGTAAGGACAGTTAAAGACCACCGCTGGACCGACGCCGCGGGTCCTATGGACCCGGACGTCGGGCCAGAATTTTTCGGGTCATGTGTGTAAGCACATGGCCCTTTTTGTATCTACCAGGAGTTGGTCTTTTGGATGTCAATGGGTCTAGTCTCTGTCTCCCCAGGGTTTTGGGAATGGCCTAGGTGTTGAGTTTGGTTTGGGATTCTCCTTGGTTTTTTCCCTGTGCCCGAGCCCAGAACCTCAGGCTTTAACAAGGGTGTGGTTCCCTCCGAGAGCCTTCACCTCCGACTTGATTTCACTAAAGCCCCCCTCATTGCCGCGGATCTTTTTCCTGGGCGGCTGGATTGGCTTTACAAGTATCACCAAAGCCAAGGACCGGGGTCTAACAGAAGGCCTCTTTTCATGGCATATGGCCTTTGTTGGGGGGACTGGACCAGAGCGCTGGAGAAAACCGTCCTGTGGTTGAACGGATACTTCCGAGTGCCCGTCCCTTCTCGCCTTTCTTACTTATTACGACTTGATCAACTGCCAGGCCGATCGCCCATGGGCATCCTTTCTCGCCCCCCGAGAAGCACCCGGGGGTACCTTTGCGGGGAACCGGTGGGTCCTGGGGGGAGATCCCTCTGGGTTGTAATGTGTGTCCACCGCTGGAAGGCGTGGGGCAGAGCGGATGCTAGGGTGGCACCGGACTGTCGCGTGAACTTCAAAGTATGGGTTTGGCCGGTCTGCCCTGGATTTGCCTTGGGGGAAGATAAGTTTTCTAACATGGGGAATAAGAATTTGATAGGAAATCTATGGGTTTTATTTTACCATCTAACCGGTATTTCGCACCCTCTTAGCAACCAGCCGAGCAGTTTCTGATTAAGGAACAGATCAGCTAACCCAGTCGATCTGAATTAAGGGAATAGTGCTAAGAATTATGTAAATAAGTTGTGAAGAAGG
>DUMW01000090.1 GCA_012839765.1 Bacillota bacterium | reverse complement strand
CGCGCGATGGGAGACCGGAGATCAGAAGCAGAAATGTTCTGCAAGAAAGAGGAATGTCAGCCGTACTTGTAGAAAGATTAGAAATATTATAGACAGACGTTGCCGAGATTGTCCATTTAATCAATAGTCTCAGTCTCGTATTTGTATTCTAGACCACTGGAAGAACGGGACAATAACAAAAGGATATAAGTTTAGAGCTATGAGCCCAAAGGCAGTAAACACGGATGCTGCTTACCTTTGACATCAAAGCCAAGGGTGGCCAAGGTATTGTCAAAAACCAAGCCACCTTTGACGGGAAACGGTACGAAGAAGCATTGTCAACATGGGTGTAAAAGGACCCGCTGGTTCACCCCGTTACATCAGCGGGTTGCGCAAAGATATTGGAGCAAGGATGGGCCAAAAACCGGAGCATTAGGTCAAGAAGAAGCTGGTATCTTCTTCCTGCTCGTTGCGTTCCAGCCTTCCTTGCTCACACTCTCCTCAGGACCTTCGCTGTCAATCACATTACCCCGAACACCATACGTAACTCTTTCGGAATAAAGGACATACTTTTATCCTAGACTAAGTGATAATAAGGAGGAATACCATGTACAAGCCTAAGCATCAACAAGACCGCAAAGTAGCATTGCAGGGACTGAAAAGGAAACGTTATTCTCTACCCGTTGAAGAGCACACCACCGCAGCCTGGGCAAATATCGAAAGACAAAAACCCGAATCGGGAGTCCATATCCCCAGTGAATTCCATGTGGTGGAAGGCCGCGAATGGGTGGAGGAGAACAAAAAATGATGAGCCCCCGAAGGGGCTCATTTTTCTTAGTAGTCCAAAGCGGCCAGCCGCTTGTATTCTTCCAGCCGTTCCTTGGCATCTTGCTCTGCTTGGGTGAACAACTCCTCCGCGATGTCGGGGAAGGTGTTCCGTAGCGAAGAGTATCGTACTTCGCTGGTGAGAAACTCTTGGAAAGACCCGGAGGGATCCTTGGAATCCAAGGTAAAGGGGTTCTTGCCCTCCAGTTTCCGCTGCGGATTATAGCGGTACAGGTGCCAGTAGCCCGCCTCCACTGCCTTCTTCTCCTGCATGATGCTCGTACCCATTCCCGTGCGGATACCATGGTTGATACAGGGCGAATAGGCAATGATAAGCGACGGTCCCGGATAGGCCTCCGCCTCAATGAGGGTACGCAGGGTGTGGTTGAGATTGGCCCCCATGGCAATTTGAGCCACGTAGACGTATCCGTAACTCATGGCCATGCGCCCCAAATCCTTCTTGCGGATCCGCTTACCCGATGCAGCAAACTTGGCCACCGCTGCTGTAGGAGTGGACTTTGACGATTGACCACCGGTGTTGGAGTAAACTTCGGTGTCCATCACCAGAATGTTCACATCGGCGCCGGTGGCCAGGACGTGATCCAAACCACCATAGCCAATATCATAGGCCCAGCCGTCACCGCCAATGATCCACTGGGATGGTTTTACAAGGTAATCCTGGCTGCTAATCAATTCCTGGATTAACGGATCAGTGGAATCCTTGTATTTCTCTAGGGCCTCCCGCACTGCTTTGCTGGCGGCCAGAGACTTTTCACCATCATTGAAGGCGTCCAGCCATTGCCCGAGGGCGTTGGCCAGCTCTTCATCGATGGAGCCGCGCAGCAGTTGCTCCATTACATTAGCGATGCGCTTGCGCAGCTGGCCCATTCCTAGCCACATTCCATATCCGAACTCCGCGTTATCTTCGAAAAGGGAATTGGCCCAAGCGGGTCCCCGTCCTTCTCGATTGGTGGTATAGGCCATGGAGGGGGCACTGGCGGTGTAGATAGAAGAGCAACCAGTGGCGTTGGCAATGATCATCCGATCGCCAAAAAGCTGGGAGATCAAGCGTAAGTAGGGAGTCTCTCCACAACCCGGGCATGCACCATGGAACTCGAAAAGGGGTGTACGCAGCTGACTACCCTTCAGGGTCTTCCAGTCGAGAAGATCACTCTTCTCTTTGATGGTCATTGCAAACTCCCAGTTATCCGCTTCTCTATCCAGGATTTCTTCCGCAGGCCGCATGACCAGAGCCTTCTCCGGTGCCGGACAAATATCGGCACAGTTGCCGCAACCTGTACAATCCAAGGGACTGACTTGAATCCGATAGCCATAATCCTGCAGGCCTCTTCCGAGGGCTTGCTTGGTAACGAAAGTTTCAGGTGCCTTTGCGATCTCCTCCTGATCTAGCAGGAACTGCCGAATGGTAGCATGGGGACAGACAAAGGAGCACTGACCACACTGGATACACTTGTCAATCTGCCATTCAGGCAACATCACCGCAATACCACGTTTCTCGTAGGCAGTGGTACCCACGGGGAAAGTTCCGTCTTCCATACCCACAAAGGCACTGACCGGAAGCTCGTCCCCCTCTTGGCGAGCCATGGGAGTTTGGATCTTTTCCACGAACTCCGGTACTTCCTTCGGTGGGAGCACTTCGTCCTGGGCATCCTTCCAACTGGCAGGTACTTCCACCTTCCGCAGGGCATCGATTCCCTGATCGATGGCAGCGAAGTTCATCTCCACTACGTTGCGGCCCTTTCTGCCGTACATCGATTCCACCGAGTCCTTCAACTGGCGGATGGCCTCTTCGAAGGGGATCACCCCAGCCAACCGGAAGAAGGCCGCCTGCATAATCATGTTGATTCTATTACCCAGTCCCACCTTTCCGGCGATAGAAAGGGCATCAATTGTGTAAAACTGCACGTTTTTCTCCGCGATGGTGCGCTTGAGGGAGGCCGGGAGATTCTCCTCCAGTTCTTCATCTTCCCAAGGACAGTTCAGAACAAAAATCCCGCCGTCCTTAATGCCCTTCAATAGATCGTAGTTGTTCACAAAGGAGCTGTTGTGACAGGCAATGTAGTCTGCTTCGTGAACCAGGTAAGAAGACTTGATGGGCTTCTTGCCAAACCGCAGGTGAGATACGGTAGTCCCCCCCGATTTCTTACTATCGTAGGAGAAATAGGCTTGGACATGTAAATCGGTGTTCTCTCCGATAATCTTCACCGCAGATTTGTTGGCACCAACGGTACCGTCGGAACCCAACCCCCAGAACTTGCAGCTGATGGTTCCCTCCGGTGTTGTATCCACGATGTCTTCTTCGGGAAGTGAACTGCCGGAGACGTCATCCACAATGCCGATGGTAAAGCGATCCTTAGGCTCCGCCTGTTTGAGGTTCCTATAGACCGCCAGGATCTGTGAAGGACGGGTATCCTTGGAACCAAGGCCGTAACGTCCACCCACGATCAAGGGCTGATTGTCCTCCCCTTGGAAAGCCTTCACCACGTCAAGATACAAGGGTTCGCCCAGGGAACCCGGTTCCTTGGTGCGATCCAAAACGGCAATACGTTTCACCGTCTTGGGCACAGCCTGGAGGAAGTGAAGCTTGGAGAAGGGGCGATACAACCGAACCTTTACCACGCCGACCTTTTCACCCTGGCTTCGCAGGTAGTCTACAACTTCTTCAACTGTATTGCAGGCAGAACCCATCACCACGATGATGGACTCAGCCTCGGGATCGCCGTAGTAGTCGAAGAGGTTGTAATGCCGGCCGGTGAGCTTTCCAATCTCCTTGAGATACCCTTCGACAATACCCGGAACCGCTTCATAGAAGGGGTTGGCCACTTCCCGGCCTTGGAAATAGATGTCCGGGTTCTGGGCCGTCCCCCGGATCACCGGATGGGCCGGGTTCAACCCGCGCTTGCGGAACTCTTGTAGGGCCTCTTGATCCAGCAGTTTGGCCACTTCGTCATATTCCAAGGCTTCAATCTTCTGGATCTCATGGGATGTCCTAAAGCCATCGAAAAAGTGCAGGAAAGGAACCCGGGCCTTGATGGCTGCCAAGTGGGCCACGCAACCTAGATCCATAACCTCCTGTACGTTTGCCGAAGCCAACATGGCAAACCCGGTCTGCCGACACGCCATGACATCCTGATGGTCACCGAAAATGGAAAGGGCATGGGTAGCCAGGGCGCGTGCACTGACGTGAAATACCCCTGGCAACAACTCTCCAGCAATCTTGTACATGTTCGGAATCATCAACAATAGTCCTTGGGAAGCAGTGTAGGTCGTTGTCAACGCTCCCACCGCCAAGGAACCGTGCATGGTCCCCGCAGCACCCGCCTCCGACTGCATTTCCACTACTCTGACCGGTTCACCAAAAATGTTCTTGCGCCCACGGGCACTCCATTCGTCCACCAGTTCCGCCATGGGAGAGGACGGAGTGATGGGATAAATGGCTGCCACTTCCGTGAAGGCATAAGAGATATACGCTGCAGCTTCGTTTCCATCAATTGTCATGATTCGTGCCACAGGACAACCCCCACCTTTTATATGAATTTCCTATAGTTGTTATTTTATGATTCCCGTTAATCATACCACATAAAATGGATAACGAAAATATTACTTGAGATTTCCTTCCAATTGGAACTCAGCAGACCCCCCATGGGGCCCTACGACAGTCTTCCCTTTCCTGAGGCCTGTTCCCACCGTTCTTCTCCAGTCTAGACAGGGTTCTAGAGAGTACCATCGCCCTCTTTTCGGCTATGGGAGACCGCCCTTTGCCCTCGATGCAGAAATTGCAAGGTCTTCCCAAGGGATCGCCCTTTTGCTATCATAGACTCTGTATGTACCAGACCCTAGGAGAGTGCTATTGTGAAGTTTACATATCGACATACTCTGCATGCCTGCTACCTTGGTTACGTAACCCAGGCGATAAATAACAATCTTGCGCCTTTGCTTTTTATCGTCTTTCAAAACCAGTTCGGTCTTTCCACGGAAATGCTCGGACGGCTTATCCTTTTAAACTTCACCACCCAGATTGTGGCCGATCTGGTCGCGGTTCGTTATGTAGACAGGATCGGTTACCGTCGTTCGGCCCTCATCGCCCACCTATTAAGTGCCTTGGGACTAATCTCCCTAGGTATTCTCCCCTTTTTGCTGCCTTCTCCATACGTAGGCCTTTGTTTGGCGACTATCATCTACGGCTGGGGCGGAGGATTCATCGAAGTGTTGATTAGCCCCATCGTGGAGTCCTTGCCCGGTGATGCGAAAGCATCGGCGATGAGTCTGCTACATTCCTTCTACTGTTGGGGACAGATGCTCGTGGTCATCGTCACCACTGTGCTGGTGCGACTCCTCGGAGCGAACCACTGGTATATCCTCCCCTTCCTTTGGGCCCTCATCCCTGCCACAAATTTCTTCCGGTTCACTAAGGTTCCCCTACGGGTACTGGTGCCGGAGGAACAACAGATGCCCATTCGGGAGCTATTCCGCTCCCCCAGCTTTCTCATCGCCCTGTTGCTCATGCTCTCGGCCGGAGCATCGGAACTCACCATGTCCCAATGGTCCTCCTACTTTGCCGAACAGGGTTTGCAGGTTCCAAAGATGATCGGTGATCTTATTGGTCCGGGCCTGTTCGCGTTGTTTATGGGTATTGGTCGCACGATCTACGGTGTGTGGGGCGAGCGCATTGACCTGCGAAAAGCCTTGCTTTTCACCAGCGCGCTTTGTGTTCTTTGCTATCTCCTCACGGTTTTTGCCCCCCATCCCCTGTTATCCCTGGCGGGCTGCTCCCTGACGGGCTTTTCCGTAAGTTTGATGTGGCCGGGCACTTTCAGTCTCAGTGCCAGAGCCTTTCCCTTTGGGGGTACGGCCATGTTCGGCATCTTGGCCATTTTCGGCGATCTGGGCGGTTCCCTCGGTCCTTGGTCCGCCGGTCTTGTGGCAGACCTGACCGAACGGGGTCTACACGCCGGGCTTTTGACCGCTTCCGTATTCCCCCTAGCCCTGCTGATTGGGGTGCAGTTGTTCTCCCCTAAAAAGGTCACCGAAGAAAGCAAAGCCTAGGTCCGTCAGCTTGGACCCAGGCCTTTCTCCTTTGTCGCAGCTACTTCAGTTCCACGAACTGCACCTTTACTCCATTGGGATCCAGGATAAAGAAGAACTTTGTCTGGGGATTAGGCTCAAAGGGTCCACTGTGCACGGGAAAACCCTTCTGCGCGACAAATTCCATCATTTTCTCCACGGAATCCACCTGGAAACCGAGGGAAATGGAGTCTCCACAGCGGCAGTCCTGCTGAGACTGGTCGTAAATCAACTCCACTTCTGTGCCCCCAGCCCCTAGAAAAACGATCTCCCTGCCGGGGCCAGCGGCAAACCGCCGGTTAATCTCCAGACCCACAATGTCCCGATAAAACTCGATTGACTCTTCCAGATCCTTGACCATGATGGTTACCCACCGGAATTTCATAAAGACCCCTCCTACTTTTCTAAGTCTCATCTATCTTACCAACATATCCAAAAAAACCTGCGCATCATGACACCACTCCGCGGTCTCCCGGGGTGAAGTTTGGTTGGGCGAGGTCACCAATACACCCGTTTCGGGTAGGACTAGGTTGTTATCCCAAAGAGGATCCCTGGTCTCCCTCATCCAACGATCTAGCCTGTTGCGCATATCGACTAATACCGAGGCATACTCGGGTCGTTCCGCCAGATTGCACCGTTCCATAGGATCGTACACCAGATCATATAAGGCTTCCCGCGGATGGCGCATATCGCGGAGTCCCTGTTCCAACAGATAGCTTTTCGTATGACCGTCATCAATATTGGGCAACACCACGGACAAATCGTCCAAATAGCGACGGATATAACTCCAACGCTGCGTGCGAACCCCCCGCTGGGGCTCAAAGGCTGCATGGAACGTCACTTCCGCAAAGAGCTCCTCTCGGATCTCCTCGGCTTTACCCTCCAGGAGAGGTAACAGGGAATACCCCTGAAGCCAGGGCGGATGTTCACAGCCCACCAGATCGCAGATGGTGGGATATACATCCATGTGGGAAACAAGGCTATCCAAGACCAGCCCCTTCGGTAAACCAGGTCCCCGCATCATCAGCATCACACCAGTACCCCAAGCGGTAAGATTGCACTTCATACCAGGGAAGGCCATGCCATGGTCGGTGGTGCAGACCACTAGGGTGTTCTCCCTTAGACCCGCCTCATCTAAGGCAGACAGTACCATCCCCATGTGGTGGTCTAGGCGACGGACGCCGGCCTTAAACTCCGCCATATCCTTACGGACCGCTGGATGATCCGGTAGCAGCGGCGGCGGAGACTCATAGGAGCCATCTTCCTCCACTTTGGGGAAGGACCGATGGGTATCCGTAAAGCCCACCGACATAAAGAAGGGTTCCTGGGGTCTACTCAACAAAAACTCCCGGGCCGCGTTGGCCACCGTAGCATCACCTTTAGTGGGCAAGACAAGATCATATCCAATGACTTCCTTGTTTTTAGCAACATGCTGTACACCGGCCAAAATCGACCGATAGCCCACCTTCTTCAAGGTGTGGATGATATGTTGACTATAGTCATTCAGACCGAAGCCGCGATGGGCCAGTCCCAACATGCCGCTGCTATGGGCACACTGACCCGTCAACAAACCTGCCCGACTGGGAGAACAGGTAGGGCCCACACAGTGACAGTTGCGAAACATTACTCCTTCTTCGGCCAAGCGTTGCAGATTGGGCGTTTCCACCGGGAAGCCATAGGGTTGGATGAAGCGACCCGTATCATGGGAATGTAGATAAAGGATGTTAAACTTTGGCACAATCTTGCCCCCTATGCTTATGTAATGGAACATGGACTTGCTGGATGAATCTGGCTCGAGATAGGCATATCATATCACACTACCAGCGCTTGTAGAAAAACAGGGAAGCAACGATGCTCCGAAAACTCCAGTCCTTCGGCCCATTTTGGTATTAGACCATGTTCCCGTGTCTCGTAAACCGGACACAGGTCTGTTTCCCCGTACAACTGGTCCCAAAAGGATATCGGGCAATCTCCCGCCGACCCGTTGGGCGGATTACCCGATGATAACGACGACTTACAATTCCCCATCTGGCAATAGGGTGGCACCGATCCTCAAAGGAACCGGCGGACGCCACGGTCCTTATTGCGACAGTACCACTTTTCCTGTGGTAGGCGTCCACTGGGGTGCGCCTTCGATCAAAATCTTGACATAATTGACCGGCTGTTCAAACTGCAGCGAAGGTTTCAGATAGAACTACGCATGGGCAGGCAAACCATTGACGCTCACCTGATCTTAAACTACGGTCCACTGGCCCCTAACTCCCATCATTAGTGTTACAGATCGTCTATGCTCCAAGTCCAAACCCGTCCTCCTATGGACACCTTCTTAAGTTCAGGACCTCCCCTTATCCTGTAACCCAACCTTTTACACACCCTATCGGGTTCGAGAACTGGTCAAGAGCTCTTGCAACCGTTGAGACATCTTTTCCACCATATCCGGATGCATTTCAGCTAGGTTAGTCTGCTGACCGATATCCTCCCCTAGATGGTAAAGCTGGGCTTTAGGGGAATTGCCTAGCTCGATTCCCGTGTTGGGCGCCACGGAATGTCCGGGATAGGGGGGAATATAGACCCTATCACCAGACCGCAGTATGGTCTTTGCCCCGATACCTTCCAAGATTAGTTCCTCACGGCCAACGGGATCTTTCCCCAACAGTGCCGGGAGCATGTTCAGGCTATCGGGGGCGGCCGTTTCTTCCAAAGGTTGGTCCAACAGGGCAGCAAAACTGGCCAGGAAATCCACCTGACAAACCACAGCAGAAGAGCGACCGGGCTTTACCACCCCGGGCCAGCTCAAGATAAAGGGCACCCGGGTGCCTCCGTCGTACAGACTATACTTCCCGCCCCGCAGGGGTCCTGCCGGGCGGTGGTCACCGTTGAGTCCTACCGCTTGGTCTTGGTAACCATCATCCAACACAGGACCGTTGTCACTGGTAAAGATCACAATGGTGTTTTCACGTAATCCTTCCTGCTTCAAAACATCCAATAACTGGCCCACACACCAATCCAGTTCCATGATCACATCACCCCGGGGTCCTAGGGCGCTCTTTCCCGCAAACCTAGGTCCCGGTACCCGGGGAACATGGGGTTGGTGCAGGGCATAGTACAAGAAGAAGGGGCGATCCTTGTGCTCTTTTACGAAAGAAACGGCCTTACTCAAAAACACTTCTGACATGGTCTCATCGTCCCAAAGGGCGGCCCTACCGCCCCGCATGTATCCAATACGGCCAATGCCGTTGATGATGGTCATGTCGTGACCATGGCTGTGCTTTAGACGCAGCAATTCCGGATGGTCCCTACCCGTTGGCACTTCGGGAAAGGGATTCTCTTTCCCATACCATACCTCAATAGGATCCGAAGGATCCAACCCTACCACCCGACGTCCTTCGATGTACACACAGGGTACACGGTCATTGGTGGCCGGCATAATGAAGGAATAATCAAAGCCTACATCCAAGGGGCCAGGTTTGATCTCCCGATTGTAATTCACATTTCCTGCACCTAACCCCAGATGCCACTTGCCCACAACCCCGGTGGCATACCCTGCAGCCTGTAACATCCGGGGTAAGGTTTGGGAACCAGGAGGAATAATCATAGGCGCATCGCCCGGCAAGATTTGGGCCCCCTTGTTGCGCCAAGGATAGGCTCCCGTCAACAAGCTGTACCGGGACGGTGTACAAGTCGCCGCCGTGGCATAGCCTTGGGTGAAGACCAACCCTTCCCGGGCCAGCTGATCAAGGTGCGGTGTGGGAATCCGGGTGGCACCGTAGCAGCCCACATCGCCGTAACCCAGGTCATCGGCATAGATGATAACCACATTAGGCCGTTTCGATTGTGTGTACACAGGATTACCCCCTCCCTCGATGCTTCACTACTTCGGGACACATCCCATGCCAGTGTCCGCTCAACTCTCAATAGACACAGAACTACCTGATTACCTGCATGTAATAGCCCTGCAGCTGGGTTGGTACATCGCCCACGTACAAGGCCGTATTGTCAAAGGTGCCGATATAGTCGGAGCCAAGCATCTTGAACAGGTGGGATCTTATCGTACACTCAGGCAATCGCCCTAACAGTCTCTCGCCGTCGAAAAGGAACCCCAATTGTACCGGCGCAGCAAAACTGCCGTCTGGGGTGAATTCCCCACCGGAACTCAGCACCACCAAAAGGGCTAATTGTCCGTTGAGAGCTGCTTTGAGATCCGAAGTGTCGGTTCTGAAATGCAAGGGCACCGACCTCAAGGACGGCATTTCGTCATAGGCTCCCGATGCAGCACCAGTATGGGGTAGGTTGTATAAGGCTGCTGTCTTCTTATCCGTAAAGACACTTACCAACCGCCCCTGATCGATTAGAACATACCGGTCCTCGGGTAATACTACACCCTCCGCGTCGAAAAAGGGTCTTAGGGTATAGTGAGGGTTATAGCTTTGTTCTAGGGTGATCTTTTCATGGAAGAGCTGCTCCCCTAACCTGCCGCTGAACAGGGAGCTACCGGTGGCAAACCTTTCCCCGTGCAAGGACCTATTCAGAAAACCCAGCAAAGTATCCATTTCAAGGGTGAATACCGGAAGCACTTCCCCCTCCGGGAAGGAAGCAGGGGTCAAGTGGGCCTGCAGATAGGAGTCGGCGAAGCTCCAAAAAGCCTCCGCATCAAACTTCCGGCTGGTACATACTAAGATACCGTCAATTACATTGGCTGACTTCTTCTCCTTCACCAGCAGTTCGATGGCAAAATGCCCATCTCGGTATTCCAGATCGAGGCCGGCGGTGTTGTAGATCCGCTGCCTGACCTCTCGAAAGGCGATGGTCTGGCTGAAATCAAAGGCAGGATGTTCCCGGCGCAGGGTATCCAACACCGACTCGGCAATGGCGACCACGTCGTCGGAACTGAGGGGATCGAGCAAGTAATCCCGATGATCCTTCTTGTCCCTGGACAGGGCATAGGGATAGCTAATCCCACAGGACAGGTTCTCCATAGCCTCTCTCACAAGCCCATCTTCATCCACTGCACCAATACCACCGGAAATGCCGATCTTTCCGTCGGCGTAAACCCGGACACCCTTCTTTGTGATGTCCTTGGTCCGGATGGCATCAATCCGTGTGTTGATCGTCCGCGCGGCGGTTTCCTTTTCATGGATAATAACAAATTCCCTTTGCATTCTTTCCATCCCTTCACTGGACCTTAAGTTTCCGAACTCGCGTGTATGGCCCACCTAAACCCACGGGCAATGGGTACTGCTCTATCTTACCGCATCCACCACCGACAAATGTGGTAATCTCAAACTCTTCGCTGACCGCATCCACTTCCGCCAGGGTTTCGAAGACGCTGCCGGTCACCACCGAGACCTTCACCGGAGTGGTAATTCGACCATGCTCGATCAAATAGGCCCGACCGGGTGCCAGGGTGAAGGTAGACATCCCTGAACCATGTTTTATGGTGTCGATGTAAACACCTTTGTCGATTTCCCCCACAATGTCTTTCAGGGGACGATCCCCTTTTTCAATGTAGGTGCTGGTCATCCGCACGATCGGCTCGAACTCGAAATCTAGGGCCCTGGCATTTCCCGTCAAGGGCTCCTCCAACAAGGCGGCAGTGGCGGCGCTGTGCAACCGGCCCGTAAGCACACCGTTGGTGACAATATACGTCTTCTTACCTTTGGTCCCTTCGTCATCATAGGGGGTATAGCCATATCCAATAACGTTACTATCATCGATGATGGTGAGAAGCTCCTGGCCGATCCGCTTACCCAAGGCCCATTCCGCCTTCATAGTTTCGTCACCCACCATGAAATCGGATTCGCTCTTGTGACCAAAGCTTTCATGGGTAAAAACTCCGGTGGCCTCGGGGCTCAGTAAAACGGGGTACTCTCCAGGAACCACCGGCACCGCATGTTTCACAAAGGCAACCTCCTTCTCCAACTCAGCGTGGAAATAGTCCTGAAGGTTTTCCAGCTCCTCGAAATGGACCACGGGTTTGGACATCGGGGCCTGGTTCCTGTTTTCTCCATGGGCTAGTTCCAGATTAATCCGAATGCCGGCCATCTGCTTGTCAAAGGTGATCGAACTGCCCTTGGAGGTGCAGATAGTCTTGATGGTCTTGTTGTCCACGTAAAAGGAAGAATGGTGTACAACCACCGGGTCAGTGATCAAGGAAAGATAGCTTTCCAAAAGCTCTCGTTTCTTTACAACTGGAATATCTGTCACTGAACGGGTGGTGTACCGAAGCAAGGTATCCTGATGTACTTCAAAGGCTTTCACAATGGGGTGCTCTGAAATATCGGGATCGGGATCTGCCATCTTGGCTAGGGAGTCTATTTGGGTCTGAATGCCATCAATATCTGTGGTGGCACTGTAATACCACCGTTTACCATCAAAGACCCGAATAAAGGCTCCCTGACGGTGCCGTACCTTTTGTTCCTCTAATGTCAGCTTCCGGAAACTGATCTTCGTATCGAAGGTTTCCTCGATACGCACATCCACATACAATCCTTCGGGAAAATGATACATCATGAACTCCTTTCTGGATCCTAATCCTAAGCTAAACCAGCATCTACAGCAATTCCTAGTTATTCTACCACTGCAAGAACACCGGGATACGAGGTTCTTCGTGCAATCACTTCTTTACTACACCCAGGCATCTATGGGTTTTCAACTGCAGTAGAGGCAAGTCTCTTGCAAGTCACCACCTAAATAGCGTCCAGGAGAACTATGGGACTAGTGGATCAAATCCAAACGAGACACAAGTTCCCTATCGGACACCGAGATCCCTCCCTGGCAAGAGCACATTGTCACTAGCTGCTTTGAAGCAGCGACTGGGCCGCTAAGGTCTTTTGTCCCTGGAAAAGCGTCAATTCCCTGGGCGGAGCATCTAGTTCTGTGCGTCTTTGGTTTGGAATCAGGTCTAGCTAGACCCCACCCAATAGGGGCTGATCATATTTGAACAGCACTTGGTTGATCTCGAAAATGTTGTACCGACCGTTGACAATAAAATACTCCGCGATAATATCTAGCTTCTGAGAGGGGGACAGTGCAAAGCCTGCGCGTTTTAACAAATCATTGGTCTCATCCAAGGTGAGTTCTAGAGCCACAGCCAAGGCGAGGACGGTTCGCTTGCTGGGTAGATAACCCTCGCTTCTAATCTTCGAGAACAACCGCCGGTGGATGTTGGCCCGTTTGTAAACCTCTACATCGCTTTTCATCTTAGCGTCAATCAAACGCAATAGGGTTGTGGAAAAGGACTCGTCTGAATTCTCCAGCAAGTGATCCAAGGCTTTCCCCGGAACCATGGCTGCATCCCCATCTACCCCAATACCAGGAGCCGATGGGTTCATCGGCACAGACACATCAGAAAGGCAATTGTTTGCGACATACCGGGAGATTTCCTGCCACAGCTGGTCATCTACCACGATGGTCTCCTTGTCCAAGACACATAGGTATACATCCAGATCATGGTCCTGGAGAAACTCGGCAATGGCAGCGGTAGCTACCTGCAAAGCCTCTCCTTTGGGATAACCGAAGATCCCGCTGGAGATAAGGGGAAAGGCCAGGCTTTTACAATCATGTTCTATCGCTAATCGTAGGGATGCGCGGTAAGCGGATCCCAGAAGTCGCTTACTTTCTGCAGGATTCTTCCGGTCATAGACCGGCCCCACCGCATGGATGACGTATCTACTGGGTAGAGCGAAACCGGGGGTGATCACCGCTTGGCCGGTCTTGATTGGCGCCAGTCGCTCGCAGGCAGCCTGCATCTTGCTGGGCCCGGCTGCCCGAAAAATGGCTCCGCAAACCCCGCCGCCCATCCTCAACTGTTCGTTGGCCGCATTGACAATGGCATCCACCGTCATCCTGGTGATATCCTCTTGAACGATGTTAAAGGGCATCCCTGTACCCTCCCATTCCCACTGGCATCCCAACTACTTCCATCCGAGCCCCCCAACTAAGTACTTCCCAGTCCAAGGCTCCTCCTTTTGCGTTTCCCATGCTACCAGACCGGGAATGCTTATCCCCGTGCCCATCGATGATCGCTCTAGGGCGACTCTCCACCGCTACCACGGGCATTGCCCAGATGTTGGATCGGTGCTTGTCTACAGGATGGACAGCCTGTCCCCGGGGTTGCCCGAACAGGTAGGAAAGATGGCTGAAGCCACTTATCAAAAGGCGGTCACTGGCGTTACCTTTGGGTACGGGGATCACCAGTGTTCGGGTATGTCCTACCGCCCCCGCGTCATGTTGCAGGTAAAGGACTCTAATCCTCCACCCACTCTAACCAAATTCCCCGGTCAAACCCTCCCCGTTCTTCCCGCTTCTTGTTCTTAAGGGCCAAAACTTCCTGGAACGATGATCCTAGATGATGGGCTAGTCCATCCACGACCTCAAGGATGTCCGCCAGTTCCTCCAAATCCCGTTCACTGGACCGAAACTCGTTGAATTCCTCCAACAACTTAGCTTCCAGGCCAGCAAGTAGTTCCTCCCCAGTTACGGTGGAACAACGGCATTTCCTTCCACTGGTACGAATAATCTCGGGTATGCGATCCCTCACGAGCTTGTTGTAATCAGGCATGTCCATCCCCTCTCACGCGCAGTCGCTCTTGTACAAAACGGGCAATCTTCTGCCGTTCTCGGTAACGGAGAATATCCTGGATGTGCTGCAGTAACGCTGGCGACTGGTTTTCCACGATCACCGGCTTCAGTCGCAATCTTCGGTTAATCTGATCGAACTCGAAGAAGGGTGAGCTCTTGTCAAGGTACTTGATAGGGTTCTTTTCCGCAAGCTGGGTCCACTTCTCCAGAGGCCAGTCTTGAAACCCCCGACTGGAGGAATCCTGCATGTCGTCATGGAAGCGAAGATCTTGGTAGTACCGTTGCAGGGAACGGCCGATGTCCTCACTGGTCACCTGGGGCAAAAGTCCCCCGTCACGGATGAAGGCTTCCACGGTTGGGATCTTGTAGAGTTTTTGCATACTGGTACTCTCCAAGTCTAGAAGAAAGGCCTCCAGCTCGGTGTCTAGCCAGCTTTCTTCCTCAGGGGTAAGCTCCCCAAGACTTGCCAGAAACCGTAGGTAGCCCTTCTGAGGTCTAAGGTGTCGTGGGCTTAGATACTCCCGGGAGGGAATATCGCTACCTCCATGCACATCCAGACGTAAGGGCCGTCTTCCCAAATCCGCCTTGAGGCGGAAATAGTCGGCCTTCATCCGCTCAGGTAGGGGGTCGTGTTTACGCATCTCGGCAAAGACGTCCAGCAGGCGTAGATCAAATTGGATCGTACACCCTTCGGCCACAAAACGCTGGAGATCCCGCATCCGGTAGAACTGGTGCTCTTCCTTTTCGGGATTACAGCCTGTGAGAAGCAATGGAATCAGATGGGCTCTCCGATAGTTCCCTACGAAATCCAACACCGTGAGGTAATCCTTGTTCTCCGCCTTGCGCAAACCACGGCCAAGCTGTTGTAGGAAAACGGTGTAGGATTCTGTGGGCCGCAAGAACATGACCAAATCTACTTCGGGAATATCCACACCCTCGTTGAACTGATCTACAGAAAAGATCACTTCGATTTTTCTCTTCCGCAGGGCCTCCACCGCGGCAGCCCTGTCCAGCACATGGGGGCCAGAGCCACTGTGCACAGCGGCAGCAGGGATCTTCTTGCTTAGAAAGAAGGCGGTCATATAATTGGCATGGTTGATACCGCTGCAGAAGGCCAAGGCACGTTGGGAACGATGCTCGAGGTAGTGTTTTAGGATGAGGTCTCCCCGGGAAGCAATGGTCAGCGCCTTTTCCAGTTCTTCCGCCACGTAACGTCCGTTCTGCATGGCGATCTGGTTGTAGTCGACGGTATCATCATAGATGCCGTAATAATGAAAGGGAACCAAGTAGTCCTTGTTGATGGCCTCCTGGAGGTTGATCTCGTAGACCACATTGTCTTCACAAAACTGGAAGATATCCTGGTTGTCCATACGATAGGGTGTAGCCGTAAGACCTAGCATAAAACGGGGCTGGAAGTAGTCGACAATCCGTTGATAGCTCCTGGCCGCCACGTGGTGAAACTCGTCGATAACGATATAATCAAAGTAGTCCGGTGGGAAGTAGCTGGGATGGAGATACCGTTCTTGGGAGAGGGTCTGCACCGAAGCAAAGATCAGGTCCTTGTCCGTGTCTTTCACATCGGCTTTGAACCAACCAGTACTTTTCCAGGGCACCACCCGCCTGAAACTCTCCTCCGCCTGGCGCAGGATCTCCTCCCGATGGGCCACAAAGAGGACCCGGCGAAACTGCCTGCTGTCAAAGGCGGCCAGGTATGTTTTCCCCACACCAGTAGCCATCACCACCATCCCCCGCTGGAAACCCTCGGCTCGGGATAGTTCCAAGTAGTGCAAGGCCTCAATCTGGGCACCCAGGGGTTGGGGTCTGTCCTCCAATTCCTTCGGTTTAACCGTTCCCCGTAACCACCGGGGACGCTTCCACGAAAGACTATACTCCTTCAGCCACTCATCATCGAGGGGACGGGCTGCGGCGAACAAACGTTCAAAATGATCGATAAACGCCTTGTAATCCTCGGGTTGTTGTTGGCCTACTAGACGGTAATTCCATTCGATGCCGTCGACAAGACCACTGCGGGACAGATTGGAAGAACCCACATAGACTTCTCCCTGGTTGCCACCCATGAAGATATAGGTTTTGGGGTGGAAGGAGATCTCGTTGGACTCGTAGATACGGATGTCGGCTCTATTCTGCAGCTGATCTTTCAATAGATAAAGGGCTGAGGGCTCGGTGATGTTCAGGTAATTAGAGGTCAGGATCTGCACTGGCACACCACGCGCCACCGCCCTTTGCAGATCCGTAAGCAGGAGCCGAACTCCTGATTCCAAAATGAAGGAAACGACAATCTTGATGTGTTCGGCTCGGCCAAAGGATTCCTGTAGACTGTCTAACAGGGGAACTTGGTAGTTTGTGATTACATTGTGCACCCTTGACCCTCCACATCCGTACCTATAACCCCTTTTTCTACATCTTCTGGGAAAAACCTTCCCCCAATGGAGGCTAGTGGGGAATCACTCTCTCCTCCTCATTAACCATCCCTAGTACGGACGAGGGTCGGGAGTGTGGTATAATACCGGCAATGGTGGCATTGAAAATCAGAAGCAGGCGAGGAAATATGGAAAATACCAGCGTCAGATATTACAACGAACATGCCCAAGCCTATTTCCAAAGCACGGTACACCTGGATATGACCAGGTCCTACCGGCCCTTTCTCAAGCACCTGAAACCCGGTGCGAAAATCCTTGATGCCGGTTGTGGTTCCGGCCGCGACAGTCTTTACTTCAAACGCCGCGGCTTTGAGGTGACGGCCTTCGATGCATCGAAAGAGCTGGTTGCCCTAAGCGCAAAACTGCTAGACCAGGAAGTCCTTCTCATGCGCTTTGAAGATCTTACCTTACCTGATCGATATGACCGTATATGGGCCTGTGCCTCCCTTCTGCATGTGGACAAGGAAAAACTGGCAGAAGTACTAAGGAACCTCACTGCACACCTGAAAGACGGCGGCATATTCTACATGTCCTTCAAGTATGGTGAGGGGGAACGTTGGATCGACGGAAGGTACTTCCATAATCTGAACGAAACGGACTTGGAGAGGATCATCCAACAGGTTCCCGAACTAAGGATCAGGGAGGTTTTTGTCAGCGACGATGTAAGAGCCGAAAAGAACCACGAGTGTTGGCTGAACGCCTATCTTTTGAGGACATAGACTTTACAGGACTTTATCGCCGGTTTTGCTGGTCGTCCAATGACAAATATGTTTTCCCGAAGGGAAAGCGCAGCTTGAGTCCTCCACCCGTACCAGGAAAGGGCGGCCTGGTCTTTGCTGAGACCACACCATCGAGGCCGAAACTGATTCCGATGCATGGCAACACGCCCTAAAGGTTACAGGCAACACAGGTTGGTATTTGGAATTCACCCTTCGCTTTTGGAACACCTGACGATTCCGGAGCAAAACCTAAGTACGGATTGTGGCCATACACACAACCACCTTGTGCCAAGGCCGATGGAAGCAAACCCCAGTTTAGAGGATCTGGTGGTTTTGGTTGGATTGACATCTGGGATTCTCCCTTTTTGGTTTTCACCCCATCTGTGCTCACCGCAAGGGCAACCGGTACTGGTATTGATATTCGCTTGTCTTTTCCCTCGGGTAGCTCAAGGGCCGAGGGCCAAAAGAAGGACCTTCCAATTCGGAAGGTCCCGCAATTGGTCCCGCGATTAATCAATGGGAAGAGACAATGGTAACTTAGTACACGCCTATCTTCCGTCCTTCGTCTAGCATCGCTAGGTAGTTTTCCGTAGGGATGTAGTTGGCCACACTGTTTCCGGTGCCCAAGGCGTAACCGCCGCCGGGCATACAGGCTTCGAGGATTTCCCTTGTCCGGGCTCGCACTTCCTCCTCGGTAGCCCGGCAAAGGAAGTCCACGTCGAGCCCACCGAGAATCGCCATCCGATCGCCAAAGAGCTGTTTTGCTTCCTCAACGGGCATAATGATGTCTTCGTAGGAATGCTTCGCATCGATGCCGCAGTCCACCAAATCATCGATAATCTCCCGGAGGTTGCCGCAGGAATGGAGGATAACGGGTTTATCGTAGGCGTGGCAGATCTCACAGTAGCGTTTGTACCACGGGAAGACCAGTCTTCTCAAGTCCTTAGGGGAGATCATGGTACCGGAGCGAAAACCAAGGTCGTCGGAAATTAACATCGCGCCCACCGCTTCGTGCTGGACGCAGTATCGATAAATCTCTTCGTACAACCTACCCACCCGGTCAAAGACTGCTTCCACCAAATCGGGATTGTCGACCATAGCATAAGACAAACCTTCATAACCCATCAAACCCATGGGATCCTCCAGCACGTGGCCGGTAAGTACGATACCCTTCATCCCATCAGGCATCTCCTTAGCTGCCCTGTCCAACTCGATGAAGGCCTCCGGTGTCACCTGGGGCCATGGATAATTCTCAAAATCTTCCCAGGTGGCAATAGTGCACATACTTGCGGTGCGGAAAGCTCGTTTGCCCCGAGAAAGCGGGGCAGTGTCTTCCGTAACTGCAGCCCCTTGCATTGGCAGGTGAATACGAGCCCAAAGGGTTACAAAGTCATAACCTAGCTTGTATTGGAATTCGATGCGGTCCTTTAGATCCTGATAGGGACGGCCGAGTACCTTGCTGATCACTTCCCGGTCCGCAAACAGTTCGTAAAAGGGAACAACATCCGGTTCACCTTGTAGCTGAAGGACTTTCTTCAGTCTGTTAAAGTCCGGCTCTCTTTTCAATATAGTTTCCGCCTTGACCCCCTAGTTTTGGAGAATATGCTTGTACTTCATCTACATATCGCATGATTGCTTCGTATTTCTACCAGTTGCACTTTTTACTCATCTTAGGCGGCCTTGAGTGCTTCTTTGGTATG
>DUMW01000089.1 GCA_012839765.1 Bacillota bacterium | reverse complement strand
TCCGCGAAACTGCAATTATCTGATAAGTTCGCGGAATTTTCTGGATCTCCTGCAACGCCACAGAACTTTTTCTCGCGACAACGAAAAACCGTCCCAACCCCACAAACCTTATGTCAAAACCTCAGGGGGTATTCTGACCACAAAGGTTCAGGGATAGGTAAGGACAAGGAAAGTTTTTGGAGCTTGTCGAACTTGGGAGGGAAAAGGAGGAACCAAGTTGCAACCCAAAACCAGCGAACGTTTACTTCAAGGGATCACCTTTCTTTCCACCCGACTGCCCCAAGGCATGGCCCAGGGGCTTTTTGCCGGCGTAGCCTCGGTATTATATGGCCTGTTGCTGCTCACCTCCCATCGCCGGTTACTGGTAAATCGCATCCAACACGCCCTCGCACTCCCTTCTATGGCCAGTCACCGGATCGCCCACCGTCATGTGCGGATGCTCTTTGAAAGCCTAGTTGAAGTGGCCCGCCTAGGGGACGATCCCCTGTCGTTGCTGGAAAACCGAGTGACCGTCGCGGGGATTGAACACCTAAAGGACGCCCAAGCCCAGGGGAAGGGCGTGATCATCCTGTCCGCCCACTTCGGCAACTGGGAACTTATCGCACCAAAACTAGGGGCCTTGGGGTTTGGCATCACTGCGGTGATGCAGCCGATGGCCAACCCGGTCTTCGACGCCTACTTCCGACGGCTCCGGACTAGCACCGGGATCACCATCATCAATAACGACCGCGGTGGCCTACGCCAAGCACTAAAGACCTTACAGAACAACGGCATCCTCCTGCTTTTGGCGGACCAACACCCCTTTGCCCCGGCACCGGAGATCCTCTTCTTCGGCCACCGGACACCAATACAAGTAGGTCCCGCTAGCCTCGCCCGGACCACAGGGGCCAAGATCGTCCCCGCCTTTTCCCTACGGGAAAGTCGGGGCCGGCACCGGATCGTCATCGAACCGGCCCTGGAATATACCCTCACCAAGGAAAAGGCAGCAGACATCACCCAGATCTGCCGCCTTTACCATCGAATCTACGAACGATATATCCGGGCCTACCCGGACCACTGGCTGTGGTTACACGACCGGTGGCTCATCGACAAAAGGAAGGCCTAGGATTTCAGGTTAGCCGCCGCCTCCCGGTCCACCAACACGGTGACATCGGGATGCAACTGCAAGACCGACGCCGGTACCTCCTCGGTGACAGGCCCCTGCACCAACCGCTCGACGGCCCAGGCCTTGCTGCTCCCATTAGCCATCAGCAAAATCCGCCGGGCCTGCATGATACTCTTAATCCCCATGGAGATGGCCTGCCGCGGGACATCTTCTTTGCGCTCAAAGAAGCGGGCATTGGCCTCAATGGTTTCCTGGGCCAGATCCACCACCTGGGTCACACTGCCGAAGGGGGTATGGGGTTCGTTAAAACCAATGTGCCCGTTCACCCCTAGGCCCAGGAGCTGCAGGTCAATTCCCCCCGCCGCCGCGATGGCTTGTTCGTACTCGACACACTCCTTCGCTAAGTCCTCGGCCAACCCGTTGGGGATCCTGACCTGGGCCGGGTTCATATCGATATGGTTAAACAGGTTGGTGAACATATAATGATGGTAGCTCGAGGGATGAGCCGGATCTAGGCCCAGATATTCATCCAAGTTGAAGGTCCGGACCTGCTTAAAGCTTACCTTCCCCTGTTTGTACATTTCAATGAGTTCCCTGTAGGTCCCCAGGGGAGTACCACCGGTAGCTAGACCCAGGACCAGTCGGGGATTTTCGTTAATCGCATCGGAAATAATCTGGGCGGCCCGTTTGCTCAGTTCTTCGTAATTCTCCACAATGATTAACTTCATCGCCTTGCCGCAAAGCTTCTGGGATGCCTTTCGCCAGAAGTGCGGCCCACCTCCTTCCTACGGATCAAACCGTGTCCATCCTAAGTCTTTGGTATCCTTGGCGCGGGTTTTTTATCCCTGCATGCATTGGTTCGAAGAAAGATGTCCAATTCCGCCTCCGGGCTGGATCCTACCCTTATTTCTGGGCTAATCCACCACCCGGTGTGTTTTACCGGAAACTGGATTTGTATATAATGGTACGGTACTTACTTAGCTTTTCCCTGTCCATACTCCTGCTTTGTTCTAAAACAGGAAGAGGGAATATAAACTAGTAGCAGGTGCAAAAGGTGTCCAGTCAACTATTGAGGTGATTTTCCGGTGTCCGCCCGCAGGAATCGTTTCTTCTTTTGGATCATTGAGGTCAGGGAATGGCCGTTGGCCCTGCGCATAGGCGCCACCCTCCTTTTCGTCTTCATCGTCTTGCTGCAATATCGGGGGGATCGACCGGTAATCAGCGAGCTTAAAAAGGGCCTGCATCAACGGGTCATCGGCATCGACCCCGGCCACGGCGGCATCGACGTGGGGACCTACCACCATCCGACGGGCCTTGCAGAAAAGACCATCGCCCTGGAGATTAGCAAACACCTGGCGGAAATCATCGCGGAAGCAGGCGGTATCCCCGTCCTTTCCCGGGAAGAAGACATGCGTTTTTCGGAGGACCCCCGGGAGGATCTGCGCTACCGAGTGAACCAGCTGGAGGCCCAGAACGTGGATTGCATCATCAGCATCCATGTAAACTACTACCCCTCATCGGAACCCTTCGGACCCCAGGCCTTTTACTACCCCACCAATCCCCAGGGAAAGAGGTTGGCCCTACTCATCCAGGAGGAGCTTTTGAAGGTGCGGCCCGAAAGCTTCCGGGATGCCGCCGCGGAGAACTTCTTTATCCTGCGGGAGACCACCCTGCCGGCAGTCTTGGTAGAAGTGGGGTTTATCTCCAACCCCCAAGATCGCAAATTGATGCAGGAACCAGCGGGGCAGATCAAGATCGCCGAAGCCATCGCCCAGGGGCTCAGTCGCTTCTTCCAAGGGGAAACACCGCAACCGGTCTCCGCCTCCATGCATCCCTAGCCCCTGGAAAGACTAATCCTCCGGGGCAGGTCTGCACTATCCTTTGTGAACTCAACATAGCCTGAAAATTAAGAAGGGGTTCTGTCAGGAAGGGGAGCTTGGTGACCAGTCCCTTTCCCAAGGTCTGGTCACCAGATGGATCAGTCAATCCTTACGATCCTAACATCGTCAAACCATACAGTCCCGGAGGTGTGCCAGAGGAACAGCTCAAGGAACATATAGTCCAGGTTAGCGGGGGTACGGAATTCCACCGAGAATTCCTCCCATTCCTCTGTGGCCAGCTCCAACATGCCCAGATGGATATTGTTGTAATAGACAACGTGCTGGGGTGCATCGGAAAGGATAAGGTCTTCGGTGGCCGGGATCTCCTGGCCGTTGGCATCCCGAAACCGTAAACGCACCACCACGGGCACTGTAAAGGGCTCGTTCCTAGTGGACAACCCCACATCCTCGGTTCTATATCATAGCCGCAACCGATAGGTCCCATCGGCCACCAACCCATCGTTTCCATCTAAACGCTGGTTGATTTGGGCCAGACAGTCCTCGGATATCCCGCTAATCCGGAAGGAGACTGTCCCGTCCTTCACCACGGTGAAGTCCCTAGCCCCCCCGATTGACCCCGTAGCCCCAATGGGCCGCCAGACCATCACTCTTTGCTTCCTCAAAGGAACCGTTCCGCACCAGATTTACTTCCTTGGGCTCCTCCATCATCAAGACACAACCGGAACTAATCAGCAGTAATACTATAATCCCGACCGCGCAGCGAATAATTGTCCTCACAGGATTCTCGCTCCTTTCTTGTGCTTCTGCCTTTGCTCTCCTTTAACAAAAGGGTTCTATCAGTGCTTGAAACTGCTCCTGACAAAAGACCAAGGTCTCCTCGAATAGCAGCATGTGGTACCGTAAAATCTCATCCCAAGTCATCCGGGGCGCTTCGTCACCCCTCACCACGCCCTGATAGGACTCAAAGAGCACACTGACCCCACCACAGACGTGGTATAGTGCGGAGGTCAAGTTCATGGTCTCTGGAACCACCTCGTGTTCCGAGTAGGGAAGACGACCATAGAAGTCGCAACCATGCCGACTAAACCTTTCATATACCCCTTGGGTAAAGGCCATAATCAATTCCCTGATGCGCTCCGGGACGTAGTACGTACCCCAGAAATGAAAGGGGGCTGAGGCGGCCCCATGCAACAAGAGGATAAAATCCGGAGCCTCCTGATCCACGAGGTCGATCAGGGCACGGGTTTCCGGCGCCATGGGCCGGAAGAAATCATCGTGCATCAAGTTAACCCCAGCGGCATTGTGTCCCGTACCTAAGAAGGCCTCCTCCTGAGGGGATCGGGGATGGACTGCTTTGAAATCGGGCCATTCCAAAGGTGTGCCGTCTTTGGCCACCCCTTGATTCCAGCGGCGCAGACACTCCAGACTTTCCCCCACAAAACTCTCGGGCAGACACCTCTTTCGACCATCCACATTGAGACAGGGAACCAGGACCAAGCGACTTTGGGCCGCTAGCCTGGTGATTTCCGGCCAGCTTTGCCCCTGCCCATCGGCGCCGCTTTCCAACAGCCGGATAAGGTTGTTGACAGCCACAATCCCCTCGATCTCTGCCGCATGGATCCCACCGACGATCATGATCACCGGCCTTGTCCGGGTGGACTTGTCCGCATAATACTTCAAACTACGGGCTCCGCTAGCGGAACTTGAGTTGGCGGTCCTGTGATAGGGTTCCACCGGTCCATAGGACACCCTCTTGATGGGTAGTCCCCCGGCGGAGGTGCCCATCTGCTCCACCTGTCCCACCGTCACTTGCGACAGGAGCTCGTCAATGTCTTCCAAAGTACCTTTCCACCACTGGGGAACCGGTAAGCCTTTAAAGGGCGGTGTGTATACGGAAGTCACCAAAACTACACCCTCTTTTCATGGACTTAAGTTTTGGCGGGCACCGCGGTGCCCGCCGGGAAATGGCGCGGTCTGTGGAACCCCTATTCCTCCACCGCCACCATCTGTACATCATCGATCCAGAGGATCCCAGAGGTGTGCCAGAGGAACACCTCCACGTACATGTACTGCATCTCCTCCGGCACCTTGAACTTGGTTTCGAAGGGCAACCATTCACCATTGCGTAACTCCGCCACCCCAAAGTGCAGGTTGCCGTAGTACACCACGTGTTCCGGCCGGTCGGTCCGGAGCAATTCTTCGGTAACCGTCATCTGGGCAGTCCCGTCGTAAAAACGCACCCGCACCACCACCGGCACCCGGAAGGGCTCATTACGGGTGGAATACTCAAAACGTTCCGTCCGGTACCACAGGCTCAACTGGTAAACTCCACCGGGGGTCACCTCTTCGTTGGTAAGGCGAATACCGATCTGGCCGTGGGAGTCACCGATATATCCCTCGATCCGGTAGGAATAATCACCGGTGCGGTCGATGTCCCCATCGGCAAAGAACTCCACTTCCCCCCGGGAAGAACCGTTCCACCATTCCGCTGGCAACCCGTCGTCCTTCAACACACTGAAGTCCCCATTACGAATTACGTTTTCCGCGGCGGTACAGGTCCCCACCAGGACCAGCGCCAAGATCATTGCCAGAACGAGTCTTTTCACCGTTTCTCCTCCTCTTGTTTATTTTTCCCTCAATGTAAATTGCTGGGTGAAACCTCCGGTCACCGCCACCGTCACGGTGGTGGTTCCGGAGTTGACATCCACCATCTGCACCACATTCTCCCCATCTTCCAGCACCACCCAATTGCCCCGAAGGGTGAGCCGCACAGTCCAGCGGGTGGCATTCCGCGTTTCCCACCCCAGGTCGGGATCCGCCACGGCGATGTGCAACTTGTCTTCGTCCCTTTCCATCAAGAGAATACATGGGGTGTCCACCCCCTGCAGAAGGCCTTCCAGATCATCGACCACCTCAAAAAGGACGTAACCGATAAGGTCTCCTAGGGAGACAATGTGGGCCTGGGCATCCTTGCGTACCACTGTGTAATCCCAGGGCTGAACTAGCCGTTCCGGCTCCACTTGGGGCATAATCACGTACTCATAGCCCTGATCCTGGGGAGCAGTCCCATGATCAAACCAGGCCACATCGAAGAGGTTGTGCCCATACCCGTTCCCCGTATTAAGGGGTGTGGACTGCTCCTGACGCACCAGCCGTAAACCCTTAGCCTCGGGGATATAATACCCGTTTCCTACTGGATCCAATAGCCACAAGGGACCCCCGGCCACGGTCAGGGAATCCTCCAAAGGCTGCCATTGGCCCTCAGCATCCCGATAAAGACTCGGTCCCCCGTTACTTGCCACTTGATACACCGTGGTCTCCGTGGGGAATTGTGTATTGTTGTTAGTGATTCCCGAACCTAGACACAGGATCTTGTCATCGAAAAAGAATACGGTCTTCAGGGCCACAAACCCCGGCTCGTACACCGTATCCCGCAGACGCATGGCCCAGATGCCATTGTCCCCGAGGGAAACTCCGCCCACAAAGGACTCCGTGGTAAAGTGTCTACCATAACTACTTTTGGTCTCCACGAGAAGATCCCACGGCAGGTAAATGGCTGTGGTGCCTGGCCAGCGATTCCAATCCCAGCCCTGTTCCACATAGCCACTGTCCTTAGCATTCACCGGCGAACCTGTACCATAGATCTGGATCGCACCGTGACTCATGTAGCGGCCGTAGATGTTCTGGGCAACACCGAGGCTGGCCGGTTGGCACTCGAAGTTCCAGACGTACCGGCTCCATCCTTTCACACTCACCAGCCAGTCATCCCGCCGGTGGATAGAAAGGGCCCCATAGGGCAAGTGCCAGTGACCCGTAGGCGTTGGCTCCGGAGGCACATCAAGGTGGGCCGCGGCCAACAGGACCCCCACTGCTCCTAGGGTATTCAGGTAGGAGTAGTCCACACCGGCCTGCTCGATCACTTTCACGATCTGCGGGTTGGCCGGATCCCACAATCTCATGAAGGCTCCAGCCATCAGTTCCGGTTCCAGCAGTGCACCATACCCAAAGGCAGGGAGCACTTCATAGAGTGAATCCACCATGAAGGGCCACCGACAGGCTAGGCCGCTGGGGATATCATACACCTGGGAATAGATCCGCGCTTGCAGCAGTGCCCGCCAGACATTCTGGGCATTAGCCGGTGCAAAGGAAGTATCGTGCAACAGATACAAGGTAGCAGCCGCCGTATGGAGGGCACTAGTGGTATAGGTATTGCCGATGGCCCCGGCATGGGTGTATCCGGTGTAATCCGGTTTGATGAAGCTGTCCCACCCTTCGGCGATCTCCAGGGCCCGGGAAATATACCGGGTTAGACACTGCATTTCCAGGACCTTCTCCGGCCCATCCTCCAGCCCCAGCACATACAACAGCCGATTGAGAAAATTGCTACGAATGTCGCCGGTGACGGCCCCGCTTGGTCCGTCGGTGATGTAAACCTCCCCAAATCCACCGTACCAGCGGAGGGTCTCCAACTGCTGTTCCCACAGCCCGGCTTCCTTGAGTTCCTCTTTCATCAAGAACACGGCGTTGGCGTATCCACCCATGCAGGTGCGGATAAACCGGTTGTTGGCCCCAAAGGAACTGCCGGCGCTCCAGCCCTGCTCGTTAAGATAGCGAAACAGATCCAGGATGGTCCGTAGTAGCTGACGATTCTTGTAAAAGGGATTACCAAAGCTTTTCGGACCCGGCAGATGGTAGGCCGTAGCCAGGGTGCTCAAGTCCTTGAACAGATCCTCAAAGGGCGTAAGCCGCCCGTTCTGATCCGGCAGCAGTGGTTTACCCAAGACCAGTCGGCCATCTTTGATCACCTTGTAGTCTTCTATACGCTTCTGTGCGGCTAGGACCTCGGAGATGAAGGATTGGTACCTTCTTGTCACCAAGGGGTCCGACCAATCTACACTGTATCCCAAGACCCAGTCCCTATAGCGTTCTTCAATCCGGGCCAAATCCTGTAGTTTTACCTCGTAGTCGGCGGGGAGGGACATCATTGGCCGCGTTAAGAGATCGTAATAAAGCAGCTGTCCCGCCTTATCCCACCCGACTTCCCCCGGATTCACAAAGGGGATCTGTCGGTCAGCCGGTAGCCACCAAGGCAACTGCCGCGGGAACTCCACGAGATCTAGATACAGACGGCCACTGCCCGTAGGCGGTGCGTGAATCTCCAGATTCTCACACCGCCGGCTACCGCTGTAGTCTTCCACCCGGGCATCCCGGCTGAAATCCACACCGATCCAGCGCCAACCGGAGAAGTTCAGGTTGACTTCAAAAGCATACGCGGGGTTGTCCCGTTCTAGCTCCCTTACGGGACCGGCCTTGAATACCAGGGTGGCTTCCAGTGGCTCTTCGTTATAGATCCAACCGGTGAACCCCGCCAGACCCCACAGGAGATCCTCATCCACAATGGTCAGCCGAGACCCCCCCTGCCAGGTCCACAGGAGGGATTGGCCGTCGGCCTTGTACTGCTCTGGGGAAAGCTCCACCGTCCCCCCGGTGACTTGGATCCCCTTGAGCAAGGTACCAGGGGGCAGGGGGGCGGCAAAGCCGCCCCAGGCTAAGAATAGACAGGTGAGTAACACCGAAAGAAGCAGCGACATGGTATCCCCTCTTTTAGTAATGCAGGTCGTAAAGTGCAGTGTTGATGCGAATTTCCGCATTCTGCAACGCCTCGCTCACCGAAAGGTTAGCCTTATTGATCCCCGTGTTAACCCGCATCTCGTTCCAGATGGGATCCCGGATCAAGCCGGCCCCATGGATGATCGTCCGCGGGGAAATCCGCGTATAACTATCCAGACCGGTGATGTAAAACTCAAGGAGCTCCGCCCTGCTAAGGACAGAATTCTGGGCTGTTTCAAAGCGTTCTTCCCAGGTTTGGACGCTAATGCCGCTTCGCCACCATTGACCCTGATCATCCCGCAGGAGGTTGCCGTCACTGAGCATAAACTTGATAAACTCCCAGGCCCCATCGACATTGCCGGCGGTAAAGGGAATGCCAACGAAGGAGGACCAGGTAGCCATGGGGATCGGCCCCGTCACACCCACCGGTGCCCGGGTCACACCCCAAGGGAAGTCATAGTCCCGGAAATCTCCCACCCCAAGCCACATGGCGGCTCTGCCTTCGAGGAAGTAGTTCTTGTTCGCGGTGTTCGCTCCCCGTTCCTCCGCCCGGAACAGGGCCTCAAAGGCACTGATCATCTCCGGCTGCGAAACCCGCACCCTCTCCACCACGCCTGTTTCGTAGGCCTCCGCGGGCAACACATCGGTACCCCACATCCAAGCCAGGTTGAAGATCACCAGGTCATCGTCGAAGTGGCCGAAACCGTGCTGGATGGGGTTACCGCCGGCATCCCACACCGCAAGCTTCTGGACATAGTTTTCAAAGGTCTCCCAGTCCCAGTCGGTGGTGTCCCAACGGGCCGGCGGACGGGGCAAACCGGCGGCCTGGAGCAGCTGATCGTTATAGAAGATACTCCAACCCATGCGGAGCTCAATATTAATGCCCGCCAACCGATCCCCTACGTAACCGGACTCGTAGGCCAGGGGGTGAACCCCCACCTCCTCCAGCCACTGCCGATCCCGCTCCACGAAGGGGGTCAAATCCAGCAATTGTCCGTTAATGGCGTAATTGGTCCACTCATAGACGGACCACTCGAAGACCGCGTCGATCCGGTGCCCAGTAAGAAACAACATCAATAGCTTTTCGTCAAATTCCCAAGAGGGATAAAGTAAAACCTCCAACTCCAACTCCGGATACTTCTCCGCAAAGGCGTTGAGGATAGTATTGGGGATCTGATGACCGGTGGCAATCACCAGGCGATTGTCCGCCAGGCCCACGCCACAGACGCTGCACAATAGGCACCCCAGCACCAATAGCAGGGTAACAAGGTTACGAATCTTCATTTATGTACTTCACTCCTTCTTCAAGAAGTCTTTGAAACGCAAAGGGATAGATCAGAAGAACCCCGGATAATCAACCGCGGTCGCACACTCACCTGAATCGGGAACACATCGTATCTTCCCGCCACGTAACGTTCCACATGGTCCATGACCATATGACACAGTTTGTCTATGGGCCAATAAACCGAACTTAATTCTGGAGTGGTCACGCCCACATGATTACTGTTGTTGTAGCCCACCAAGCTGACCTCTTCCGGTATTCTCAAACCCACCAGGGCGGCACCTTCAGCAAACTCCCGCGCCTGCAGATCCGAATAGGCGAAGACCGCGTTAAAATCACCTCCCTGCTTTTGTACATACCGGATACGTTCTTCCAAGGGAGCCTTGGGCATCGTCACCATCTGCACCTCGGCCCCTGCTTGGAGCATCCGGTCAGAAAATCCGGCAAATCTTTCCCTGGCGGAATAGCGTCCCTTGGTATCTTCAGGGACCAGATAGATAGCCTTTCGGCGGCCTGTTGCCAGGAAATGCTCCGCCACTAACTGGCCACCATAGTAATCGTCACTGATGAAAGTGGAGATGTAGGGGTTATCCACCTGGCGATGGATCACAATCACTTCCGTACCCTGTTTCGTAGCCACCTCCACGATCTCGTCCCGGGGCACCCCACAAAAGTAGATCAGCACCGAAACGTCCTGCTCTTTCAGGATCTTCTTGCAGGCTTCCACCTCCGCATCGTGATCAGTCTGGGTCATCACCAGCATCTTAGCCTCGGCGGCCCGATCGTAGAGGACCTCTACCCCACGCCCAAAAACGTGGGAACCCTCCCGCAGGTAATGACTGGGAAAGACCAGCATCATGATGGATCCTGGTTTCACCGTCGGTCGCGGCACATAGTTCAGCCGAGCCGCCACTTCCTTCAACCTCTCCCGCAACTCTTCACTAACCCCCGGTTTGCCCTGGAGGGCCCGGGACACCGTCGCGATGGATGTGCCGGTGGCGGCAGCAATATCACGGATCGTTACCTTTTTCATTCCGTCCTAACCTCGCAAACCGTCCTAAACCTAACATTTCTGTCGCAAATAACCAATTCTATAGATAGATTTCGCCCTCGGCTAACAAAATCCTTCATGTTTACGAAACAAGTCCTCTCATGTTCACGTAACAATTTTCTGGAGAAAACCATCTCACCTCCCGAGGTAACGGGCTATCGGGCTATCTATCCCTTGGTCCCCGTCCACGTAACAAGGCAAGGAAACCAGAGTATACGAAGGCCTCCCGCATATCAAAAGATCCGCAAACCAGATGATAAGGAAACGGTAATATATATCTTCCTCACTCCCCAGTACCCGGAGCCTGGAGTCTGCCAGTAATTCTCTTCACTGGGATCCCCCTGCCAACGGTCCATGTATGTTATACTTAGTACAAGTATCTTGCGAAGATCTTCGCTGCACCTTTTGGTCTGGCGTTGGTTTGGTTTTTTTCTCCCAGTGAACAGCCTTAAGGGCAAGACACTTCCCAACCACAAGAAAGTACCAGGATTCGCAAGAAAGTATTTAAAGTTATTGTTGCTTCTGCCAAGTTGATTGTGCTAATATAGACGAAATTACGTGGGAGGCCACGTAAAATCTAACAATGAAAGGCGGGGGAAACAAATGGCCGCAAAGAAGTCGTATGAAGAAATCAATGAAAAGATCAGGCAAGGACGCGCCGTAGTTGTCACTGCAGAGGAGATTATACCTATGGCCCGGGAACTTGGCTATGAGGAAGTGGCGAAGCGAGTAGACGTAGTAACCACTGCAACCTTTGGGCCGATGTGCTCCAGTGGGGCGTTCCTTAATTTTGGGCATTCGGATCCCCCCATCAAAATGACGAAGATCTGGCTCAATGATGTGCCCGCCTATGCGGGCCTGGCCGCCGTTGATGCATATATCGGGGCAACGGAACCGTCAGAGACCCAGGGACTAAGCTATGGCGGTGCCCACGTCATTGAAGATTTGGTAGCCGGAAAGCCGATCGTCTTGAGGGCCACCTCTTATGGTACCGACTGCTATCCGAAGACCCGACTGGAGACTACGGTGACCTTGGAGGATTTGAACGAGGCTTACCTGTTCAATCCGAGGAATGTGTATCAGAACTATGCCGCTGCCACCAATACATCGAAGCGGGTATTATACACATACATGGGCACTCTGCTACCCAATTGCACCAATGTGACCTATTCCACCTCCGGGGAACTGAGCCCCCTGCTCAATGATCCTTTATATAGGACCGTTGGGATCGGAACCCGGATCTTCATCGGAGGAACCCAAGGTTACGTAGCCTGGCAAGGTACGCAGCATAACCCCAGTCAAGCCCGGGGCGAGAACCAGGTACCTTTGGGCGGCGCGGGGACCCTAGCGGTCATCGGCGACCTGAAGGGGATGACCACCAAGTATCTGCGGGCGGCTACCATGCACAAATACGGTGTGACCTTGTTTGTGGGCATCGGTATCCCTATCCCGGTTCTGGATGAAGAAATGGCGCGCTACGTATCGGTGAGCAACGACGAGCTGTACACCGGTCTGTTGGACTACAGTGTGGAAAGTCGCACACGTCCCGTCCTGAGGAGGGTCAGCTACAGCGAGTTGCGTAGCGGCTCCATTGAACTGAACGGGAAGAAGGTACGGACCGCCAGTCTCTCGAGCCTGGCCGTAGCCAGGGACATCGCCCAGGAGCTCAAGCAATGGATCCAGGAGGGCAAGTTCTTCTTGCAGGAACCGGTGGAACCCCTCTCTGTGGACACCCGCTTCAAGCCCCTGGAAGAGCGGCCGGTCAAGAAAGAACGGGTAGTATCCTAGGCCTGAAAGGAGAGTGCATCCATGAGCAAAGTACGGGTCTGGCTAAGTTTCCCACCGGGGTTAGTGGATAAGCCACTAACCTACCGATTGGTTAAGGATTATGATCTGTCCATCAACATCTTGCGGGCAAAGGTAACCCCCAACGAAGAGGGACGGCTCTTGGTGGAGATTGAAAACTCCACCGAGAATCAGGTGCAGGCGGGCCTTGACTACCTGAAGTCCCAGGGGGTTCGGGTAGAACTGATTGGCACCGGCATCCTCGTGCATTTTGACCAGTGTGTGCACTGTGGGGCCTGCACGGCGGTGTGCGCCAGTGGTGCCCTGCGGCTCGATCCCGAGTCGGCAAGGCTCCACTTCGACGAAGCCAAATGCATCGAATGCGAACTGTGTATTGACGCCTGTCCGGTGGCCTGTATCGAAGCCACATTGTAGCGATGTATACGCCACGAACCTATCGATATAACCAAGATGCGGGGGATCTACAATATTTGAGGGTTGCCGTCGGTGAGACCGATCTTTGGATCGGTCTTAAGGATCCCCAAATCCCCCTCAATCAACTGCGGGAACTCACGGTCGAGCGCGTGCTGCACCTTCGGCGGATCCTAAAGGTCTATATAGCTAAGCACCCCGAGTTTAAAGAATCCCTGCGACCTGTTCCCTATTCCCCGAAGGATCCGGAATTGATTCAACGGATGGGTGCAGCCGCCCAGACCGTGGGTGTGGGCCCGATGGCCGCGGTAGCTGGGGCCATCGCCCAGCTGGTGGGGGAAGAGCTTCTCCCCCTGTGTTCCGAATTGATCATCGAAAACGGTGGAGATATCTTCCTTTATTGCCGCCAAAGGCGCCGGATCGGTATCCTGGCGGGCAATTCTCCCTTCAGTGGTCGGCTGGGGATTGTGGCACCCCAGCAGACCCCCATGGGAGTCTGCACCTCCGCCGGCACCTCGGGCCATTCTTTGAGCCTGGGCCGGGCCGATGCTGCGGTGGTGATCGCCGCCGATGCCGCGTTGGCCGATGCCGCGGCCACCCATGGGGGCAATCTGGTCCAAGAACCCGCGGATATCCCATCGGCCTTGGAGAAGATGAGTAAGATACCCCACCTGTTGGGCGTCCTGCTCATCAAAGAGGACAAACTAGGGGCCTGGGGTCAGATCGAACTCGAACCACTTTAGGCCGCCAACCCCAGGCCTTTTTCTACCTATTGTTCTGAAACCGCTCCGCCAGGAGCTTTTTATATGCCTCCAACTCCACCGGTCTACGGGCCAAACCTTCGGCCATGGCCGCCTCGGCCACCGCCGGGGCCACCCGGTGCACCACCCGCGGATCTACGGGTTTCGGGATGAGGTAATCGGGACCAAAGTGTAGTTCCCTAAGGCCATAGGCTCCTAGAACCTCCTCCACCACCGGATCCCGGGCCAAAGCCGCCAAAGCCTGGGCCGCAGCCACCTTCATCCCTTCACTAATTTTCCTAGCCCGCACATCCAAGGCTCCCCGGAAGATCGAAGGGAAGCCGAGGACATTGTTCACCTGATTGGGGTAATCTGACCTGCCGGTGGCCACGATGGCATCGGGCCGCACTTCCTTGGCCAGATCGTAGTCGATCTCTGGATCCGGGTTGGCCAGGGCAAAGACGATGGGCCTTGGGGCCATAGTGGACAGCATCTCCGGGGAGAGGGCACCGGCCACCGAAAGACCCAGGAATACATCGGCTCCCCGGACCGCCTCCGCTAAGGTGCGGGCCTTTCTTGGGACCGCAAATTCTTCTTTGTAGGGGTTCATCCCCACGGTGCGGCCCTGGTAGATCACCCCTTTGGAGTCCACCAAGGTCAGCTGTTCCCTCTGCATCCCCAAATTGAGTAGGAATCTGCTGCAGGCAATGGCCGAAGCACCGGCTCCGTTCACCACCACCCGCACATTGGCCAGGTCCTTACCGGCGACCTCCAACGCGTTCAGCAAAGCAGCACCAACAATGATCGCGGTGCCATGTTGGTCATCATGGAAGACAGGGATATCTAGGCTTTCCACCAAGGCCTGTTCGATGACAAAACACTCCGGCGCCTTGATATCCTCCAGATTAATGCCACCGAAGGTGGGAGCCAGGGCCTGGACGATCCGGATAAAATCCTCCGGCTCCGGCGCATCCAGTTCGATGTCAAACACGTCCACATCGGCAAACCTTTTGAAAAGGACCCCCTTCCCCTCCATCACCGGCTTGCTGGCCAAGGGGCCCACGTTCCCCAACCCCAGCACCGCGGTCCCGTTGGAGATCACCGCCACCAGATTTCCCTTCCCGGTATACTGAAAAACCTGTTCCGCATCCGCGGCGATGGCCTTCACCGGCTCCGCCACGCCGGGGCTGTAGGCCAAGCTCAGGTCCCGTTGATTGGCACAGGGCTTGGTAATCCTTATTTCCAACTTCCCCGGTTTACCCTCACTGTGATAACGTAAAGCTTCTTCTCGTAATCCAGCCATCTTGAAAGGCTCCTTCCTACTAGTTCCAGCTCACCTAGAAGTTCGTCACCATACACATCTTTCCTGCCCGACCCAGGGCAGGAAAACCCACACTATCGCAGAACATTTACCAAAGGAGGTGAAGCCTGTGGACAGGGAGCAAACAAACCACCCGCACAAACGAAACTGTATTGCCTGTCATCAACCCATCGCTCCGGAAGAGGAGTTTTTGTGTCCCCGCTGCAAGAAGCCGCACCATCGGTCCTGTTGGGAAAGCCGCGGGGGTTGTGCCGCGATCGGCTGCAAAGAGTTGGCGGCTACCGTCCGGCAGGACCAGGAGAAAAGACAACAGCTTCTCAGGGAAGCAGAGCAAAACCAGCGGCGTTACCGCCTTACCATCTTCGCTATGCTCGGCCTCGTCCTGGTCCTGGTGGTGCTCATCAGTTACTTCAACTCGCCAAAGCTCGGCGATCGAAAGGTTCTGGAGATGATGACCACGGTCTTACCTTACCCCGAAGAACAGGTACTCACCCGGGTGGTAACCGATTTTAACAACAAGCGCGAAGACCTTTTCCTCCGCTGGCAAAACCTCGATGCGCGGGTCTACGATCAGAAGCTAGTGGTCCTCATCGGAGCCCGGGACGTGCCTGATCTTTTCGTCATGCGGGGCGAGGATCTGGACCTTTTTGCTGAACATGGCCTGCTTTTGAACCTGGACGAGTATCTGGCCAGGGATCCAGAACTGTCCGCGGTCCTCGATCCCGAAACCCTAGGGATATGGGAAGGTTCCGTTTACGGTCTTCCCTTCTCCGAAGGACGTTTCTTTGCCATCCATGCCCAGACCGAGTACCCGGAAGCCAGCTGGGAAATATTCCAAAAGATCCTTTGGGAACTTTATGCCTTCCGGGCCCAACAGGAGGAGGAATAGCACTGTTCCTCCCCCTTTCCGGAGGACACGCCGCCCTTTACCGGGAGAATGAACCTTTTTCCGCAGATTTTCTTCCCCATTAAGCAGGATATTGCCCCTGAATCACGAATACCTTTCTGAAACCAAAAAATAACCAAAGAAAAACAAGATAAAAACAGATCCGAGGAGGGCGCGTTGTGACTTCTGAATATGAAATCAAACGCCAAATAGTAGACATTGGCAAACGGATCTATAACAACGGATACGTGGCCGCCAACGATGGTAATATCAGCGTAAGAGTGAGCGAAAACCAGGTAATTACCACCCCCACCGGTGTCAGCAAAGGCTTCATGACCCCTGACATGCTGGTCAAGGTGGATTTGGACGGTAATGTCATTTCCGGAAAAATGCGCCCGTCTTCCGAACTGAAAATGCACCTGGCAGTCTATAGGCAGCGGCCAGATGTGAATGCGGTAGTTCATGCCCATCCCCCAACGGCCACGGCCTTTGCGGTGGCGGGAATTCCCTTGAAAACGCCGACGATCCCCGAGGTGATCATCAGCCTCGGCTGGATCCCCATCGCCAAGTACGGGACCCCTTCCACCGATGAGATCCCCCGGGCGATTGGCGAGCATTTGGAAAACCATGATGCCATCCTGCTGGAAAACCACGGAGCGGTGACCGTGGGGGTCAGCTTGGAAAACGCCTATTTCAAAATGGAAACCCTGGAGCTTTATGCCAAGATCAGCTTGTTGGCCCGGCTGTTGGGTGGCGAACGAGCCCTGGCACCGGAAAATGTGCGCAGGCTCATTGAACTGCGGGAAGAAATGAACGTCCCCGGTCGCCATCCCGGTTGCATGGACTGTGGCGCCTGCAGCGTACAGGGCAATTGCCACAACACCAATCCCCCGGCGGACATCGACGAAGGTCAGCTGGTGGAACTCATCACCAGGGTAACCCACCAAGTGCTACAGGAAGAGGCCGGAAAAGCCGGTTGAACCTCATATACAGGTGAAACCCGATTTCTCCTGCCGAGAATCACGGCCAGAAGGGAGGTTCACCACGGGAAACCGATCTTGATCGTCCCTTAGGTTCTGTTTTGGAGAGGAAGTGACCCATGGCGCAGAAGGCAGTGGGTCTCATCGAAGCAGTGGGTTGGGCCGGTTGTCTGGAAGCGGCAGACGTGGCCCTGAAAACTGCCGATGTGACCTTAATCGGTTTTGAAAAGGCCAACGGCGGCGGTCGCCTGGTGGTCCGCATCGAGGGCGATGTGTCCGCGGTACAGGCCGCCTGCGAGGCAGCGGTGGCCTCGGCAAACAAAGTGAGTTCTGTTTATGCTTATCGGGTGCTGGCACGGCCCGCAACGGAAGTCAGTAAACTACTACGCAAGTAGAAGAACAAAGGAGGCTATCTTTAAATGGCAGGTAATGCATTGGGATTAATCGAGACACGTGGTTTGGTGGCAGCCATCGAAGCGGCAGACACCATGGTCAAGGCAGCTAATGTGGTACTAATGGGCTATGAGAAGATCGGTAGCGGCTTTGTGACCGTCATGGTCCGGGGTGAAGTGGGTGCCGTACGGGCTGCTGTGGATGCGGGCGCTGCGGCCGCGGAGAAACTGGGCGAGATCGTGGCGACCCATGTCATTCCGCGTCCCCATGACGACGTAGAGAAGATCCTGCCTAATCTCGAACAACCGGCCAAGAAGTAGGGAAAAGCTTCGGCGAGGGACCAAACCTCCCTGCTAACAGGGCAGGGAGGAATACGCGAGTAAAGGTGGGATCCCGATGGATGAGAGACAGTTAGTTGAAACCATCACCCAACGGGTACTCTCCATCCTGCAGGCCAATGGAAAATCCTCGACCCCTGAGGAAGACTCCATTCCCGTGGGCGTATCGGTGCGACATGTGCACATCTGCCAGCGGGATCTGGAGATCCTCTACGGCCCCGGCGCTACGTTACATAAGCTGAGGGATCTGTATCAACCGGGGGAATTTGCCGCCAAGGAAACGGTGGCCCTGGTGGGCCCGCGAATGCGGTCCATCGAGAACGTTCGGATCCTGGGACCTATGCGGGACCGTACCCAAGTGGAGGTCTCCCGGACCGACGCCATCTTCCTGGGCATCAATCCACCGGTACGCCCCTCAGGGGATCTGGCCGGTTCCGCAGGGATCACCTTGATCGGCCCGGCGGGTGCGCTGACCCTGCCCGAGGGATGCATCGTCGCCAACCGGCATGTCCATATGAGTACCGCCGATGCGATACGCTTTGGGGTGAAGGACAATGACTTGGTGGAGCTGGAAGTCACGGGCGAGAAGTCCTTGGTCTTCCGCAACGTGCAAGTGCGGGTGAAGGATTCCTTCCGCCTCCAGGTGCACCTAGACACCGACGATGCCAACGCGGCAGGAATTAATTGTGGAGCCATATGTAGAATTGTACGTCCATCCTCCGGGAGATGACCGGCTTTCCCGGAGGATATTCCGTACCAGGGATAACTGCATCCATTTTCCCTAACGGGGAGGTGAACCAAACCGTCGTTTCTTACCGGAAAGCGGTGAAGAGAACATGCAGATTGATGAAAGAAGAATCGCCTCAATTGTGGAACAAGTGGTAGCCAGCCTGAAGTCTGGTCAGCCCCAGGCCACTCCCAAGCCGGCTGCAGAAGGGCTGGGGGTCTATCCTACGGTGGACGAGGCCCTTACCCGGGCCGCCCAGGCCCAGCGGGAGTTTTCTGGGCTCTCCTTGGCTAAACGTAAGAAGATCATCGAGGCCATCCGGCAAGCCGGGATCGACAACGCCCAGTACTTTGCCCGGATCACCCATGAAGAGACCCGCCTCGGTCGATACGAAGACAAGATCCAAAAGAACATCAATGCCGCCACCCTGTCACCGGGCATGGAGGTTTTGGAGCATAGGGTCATCGGTGGTGATGAGGGAGTCACTATTATCGAACGAGTCCCCTTTGGGGTCATCGTCTCCATCCTACCCACCACCCACCCCACGCCCTTTGTGATCAACCATGCCATTATCATGCTGGCGGGAGGAAATGCTGTCTTTTTCTGCCCCCATCCTCGGGCGGAAAAATGCACCCGCACCGCCATCACGGTGCTAAACAAGGCCATCGTAGAGGCCGGCGGACCGGCGGATCTGCTCACGGTGCTCGATCACGTTAGTATGGACGCGGTAAACGCGGCCTGTGCCCATCCGCTGACGAGCCTGATCACCGCCGCGGGCGGGGCCGGGGTGGTTAAGATGGCCCTCAGTTGTGGCAAGAAGGCCATCGTGGCCGGACCAGGCAATCCCCCGGTGGTGGTGGACGAGACCGCAGATCTGACCCAGGCGGCCCGAGACATCGTGGCCGGGGCCAGCTTCGACAACAACATCCTGTGTATCGCCGAGAAAGAAGTCTTCGTGGTGGAAGCGGTGTTCGATCAATTCATGCAGGAATTGTCCAAGACCAATACCTATATCCTCCGGGACAAACAACAAATCGAGCAGCTGACCAAGATCCTGGTAGAAGATGGACATATTAACCGGGAACTGGTGGGCCAAAATCCGGAGCGAATCCTGGGGGAAATCGGCATCCAGGTGGGTCCCGAGGTCCGTTTGGTGGCCTTTGAAACAGATTTCTCCCACCCCCTGGTGATGATCGAGCAGATGTTGCCGGTCATCCCCATCGTACGGGCCCGGGATTTTGACGATGCGCTGGATATGGCGGTGAAAGCCGAGCAAAGGATGGGCCATACGGCCGTGATCCATTCCCGGGATATCCAACGGATTACCCGGTTCACCCAGCGCTTGCGCACGGGTCTGACGGTGGCCAACGGTCCTTCGGGGGCAGCCCTGGGTGTGGGCGGTGCCGCGGAATTTGCCCATACCATTGCGGATCCCACCGGTGAAGGGATCGTCACCGCAAAGCACTTTACCAGAGAACATCGTCTGACCATTAACGGAGCATTGAAGTTGGCCTAGGGATTAATCTTGGAGAAAGGTGGAAGGCGCAAGGAGCTCACCTCCTTGCGCCGTACTGCTATGGCCATGGTTCTGTTGGAAAAAGTGAAACGGGCCGGTGTGGTGGGAGCCGGCGGTGCGGGCTTTCCCACCCACGTTAAGCTGAATACCCAGGTGAAGCATCTGATCATCAACGGTGTGGAGTGTGAACCGTTAATCCGCGTGGACCAGGAGTTGATGGCGGCCTTTCCCCGGGAATTGGTGGAGGCAGCCCAGCAAGTGCAAAAGCACTTGGGTGCAACCAGGGGTTACTTCGCCCTCAAAAAGCAGTACCAAAGGGCCATTGCCGCCCTCAAGCCACATTTGGCTTCCTTGTCCGATTGGTCCCTTGTGGAATTGGATAGCTTTTACCCCGCCGGGGATGAGCAGGTCCTGGTTTACGAAGTTCTGGGTGCCGTGGTGCCCGAAGGCGGTATTCCCCTACAGGTGGGAGCCGTGGTCATTAATGTGGAGACTTTGTTGAATATCTACCATGCCCTACAGGATCAACCGGTCACCGCTTCTTACCTTACGGTCACGGGGGCTGTTAAAAAGCCGATGACCTTAAAGGTTCCCGTAGGCACCGCCATTGGTGAGGTCTTAAGGGAGGCCGGTCCCACCTGCACCGACGGGGTAATCATCGATGGAGGACCCATGATGGGCAAGATCGTCTCCCAACAGGATCCAGTGACGAAGACCACCAAGGCGCTGATCCTGGTACCGGCCCACCACCCACTGTTAAAGTATAAACAGGTGGATCAGGCCGCGGCCATCCGCCGGGCCATGTCTGTCTGCTGCACATGTCGGCAGTGTACGGATCTGTGTCCTCGGTACCTGTTGGGTCACGACCTGCAACCACATCAGTCCATGACCGCGGTGGCCTATGGCAAGGCCTTCGATACTAAAGCCATCACCCAGGCGTTCCTCTGCTCCGAGTGCGGCGTTTGCGACGCCTACGCCTGCCCCATGGGGCTAAGCCCACGGGCCGTCCACATCATGTTGAAGGGGCAAATGACCGCCCAAGGAATGAAGAACTCCCATCGAAACCAAGTAGAGCACGCCCGCAGGGAGCAACCGTACCGCCGGGTACCCACCGCCCGGCTCATCCAGCGCTTGGGTCTGGCGGAATGGGATGTCCCTGCCCCCCTCACCCCGCTGAGCTTCCAACCGGCGGAGGTACGTCTGCCTTTGAAGCAACATATCGGGCAGCCGGCAAGGGCCACCGTGCAGGTAGGGGACAAGGTCTCCCAGGGAGATGTGGTGGCCACCCTTCCGGCGGAAAGTTTAGGAGCACCGTTGCACGCCAGCATCTCCGGCACCGTCGTGAGCATCCATCCGGAGATCATTCTCCGGGCCGAAGGGGGTGCATTAGATGCATAAAGCCCTTGGTTTAGTGGAAGTGCAGAACGTCACCCGGGGGGTAGTGCTTGCGGACACCATCTGTAAGACTTCCCAGGTGGAATTGATCACCGCCATGCCCGTCTGCCCGGGGAAGTTCATTATTCTTTTTTCCGGTGATGTGGCCAGCATCCAGGCGGCCTTGGATGCCGCCAAAGCTCAAGGCGCCGAGGCCATCGTCGATGAACTTTTATTGGCCCGGCTACATCCCGGGGTGTTTCCGGCCCTGACAGCCAGCACCCAGGTGAAGGAGCTAAAGGCCCTGGGGATCATCGAGACCTATACCATCGCCGCAGCTATCCTGGCCGCGGATGCCGCGGCGAAAGCTGCAGATGTGGCCCTCATCGAGATTCGTCTGGCCCGAGGCTTAGGTGGCAAATCCTTCGTCTACTTCACCGGTGACGTGGCCTCGGTGACCTTGGCCACAGAAAAGGCGGCGGCCTTTGCCCGAGAACAGGGAGTCCTATTGGAACATGCGGTCATTGCCGCTCCGGATCCCCAACTGTGGAAACAGCTCGTCTAGATAAAGGAGGAGGCTCTCATGCGCATCTTCGTACTCAATTGCGGCGGTTCATCCATCAAGTTCAAGGTCTTCGACCTGCCCGAAGAAACGGTGGTCATCCAGGGTTCCGTCTCCAGATTGGGCAAGGCCGATGCCGCCGTGGAGATCTCTTCCCAGGAGAAGACATACGAGCAGGTACTGGACATCCCCGATCATCGGGCAGGACTGCAGTTTGCCCTCGACATCCTAGCGAAGGAATTTGGTGATCTTGGAACCATCGATGTGATCGGACATCGCCTGGTCCACGGCGGCGAGGACTACTACCAGCCCTCCTTCGTGGACGCAGGACTGAAGGCCGCATTGGAGAAATATGCGGAGCTGGCCCCCTTACATAATCCGCCGAACCTCCTTGGCATTCGCCTTTGCGAAGAATTCTTTCCCGGAGTACCCCAGGTGGGGGTCTTCGACAGTGCCTTCAACCAGACCCTCGCTCCCAGCGCATATCTGTACGGGATCCCTTACCGGTATTATGAAAAGTATCGGGTACGGAAGTACGGGTTTCACGGGATCACCTTCCATTACATGACCTCCCGGGCCGCAGAACTTTTGGGTCGTCCCTTGGAGGAACTGAAGATCGTCTCCCTGATGTTAGGTAGCGGCTGCACCGCCAATGCCTGTAAAGGCGGGAAGTCTGTGGAAGTAAGTACGGGACTGACTCCCACCGAAGGATTGATCCAGTCCACCCGCTGCGGAGACATCGATCCCTTGGCGGTGACCTATCTCATGCGCAAGGAAGGACTCACCCCCCAGCAGATGGACGAGATCTTGAACAGGGAATCAGGCTGGCTGGGCATCTCCCAGGTGAGCAATGACATGCGGGAAGTAGAGGCCGCAGCCCGGGCGGGTCATCGCCAGGCCCAGCTGGCGATCGAAGCCTTCACCCATCGATGCCGGAAGTATATCGGGGCCTATGCGGCGGCAATGGGGGGTATCGATGTTTTAGTCTTCAGCGGCGGCCTAGGAGAAAAGTCCCCCACCCTGCGGACACAGATCTGTGCAGGTCTTGAGTTTTTGGGGATCATGATCGATCCTGAGCGCAATCGGGAAGCCGCAAAGGATTGCCTGATTTCCCCCGATCATGGTCCAGTCAGCGTCCTGGTGATCCCCACCGACGAAGAACTGGTCATCGCCCGGGAAACATACCTTTTGGTCAATCAATCCTGATTGGCAAGAATCATTTCCAGCGAAAGGGGCTTGGCCTGGACCCATCGGTCCTGCCAAGCCCCTTTCCTAGCTCCCCCTTGTACAATCTTCAGTCTACTGAAACTTCCTGGTTTCCCCCTTTGTTACCCAGGTCCATGCACCGATGGGATCAATCGAACTGAACGGTATAGTTCAGCTCATCCTGGGCCCATAGCGTAACCACCTTGAGGCGCTTGCCTAAGTAGCTGTCTCCCGTGTCCCTGAGGGAACATTCCAGGGCACCGTCGAACTGGATCCGGAAGACTACCTCGCCTCCCCGTAGGTACCGTAGTTCATAGGCCCCGGGTATCCCTTCCAAAACCACATCATCCCCCTCGGCCACCAAGAGGGGCACCGTTTCCCTGAGGCTGCCGCGGGCAGTCACCTGGAAGGTTACTTCCCTTTCGGCAAACCGCACCGTCTTCACCGCCGACACCGCGGCACCGGGTACGTAGTATGTGAACCCGTGGAAATCCGAGGTTGCTTCAGGATTGGCCACCTTTTCCCCCGATACCGTAAAGTACTCGGTGATAATATCGAATTCCTCCAGGGCCCTTTCTACACCGAAGACATCGCTCCAGGTGCTCCAGGCCATGTTGGGCTGATCAATACGACTAGACCAGAGGATGGTACCCAGCTGCGGATGCCAAAGGGAGGCTGGGCCCATGCGCTGGTTCTCCCGCCGTCTGCCCCCAGCGAAGCTAAAGTAGTAGTCGGGACGGCGCACATAGAGAAACTCGGCGTTCTCCTGGGGATCATGCAAGAACACCGTGAAGCGATCGCTTTTTAGATAGGGCAGCTCCTGACGCTGCTCCGCCACCATCTCCGGGGTAAGCGCGTATTCCCCATGGGTTAGGAGCGCAAGGATATCTCCGGGACTTCCCCAGTTGATGGTGAGCGGCCGCCAGATCCCGGTGGGACCGAAGACTTGCCGGGGAGTGGCAAAACGCAGCGGGTTCTGCAGTTCCGTGGGTGAAGGCAGAGCAGTGGCCGGTTTGCCGAAGGCCGCAGCCAAAGGGATCTCATCATACCAAGCCCGTAACCCCGGTGTGTAGGTGGGAAACTCCTGCCGGGAGGAGAGGGAACGGTTATTGATAAACCCATTGCCCGCAGGCTCCCACAGCATGTTGTAGGACATGAACCGGTAGAAGGCCCGGTGTCCTTCGAGGATCCGCGGATCCTTAGTCATAAGATAAAGGGTCCGCAGGGAACCGTCGGTAACGTGAAACCCGTAGGCAAGACACGGTCCCATCGCTTCGTAGTAGTATCCCGCGGGACTCTGGGCCACTTCGAAAAAGGCCCCAATCATCTCATCCAACTGATCCCGTAGGTGGGTCTCCCCAAACACATCAATGAACATGGCCACCGCCACCATGCCGCCGGCCATCTGGTTAGCACAGGACCGGTTATTGGTGGGATGGGCTAAGAGAAAGTCCACCGCCCGCTTGCAGGTATCGTAAAAGGCGACCTCCACCTCGGGAGCAAGCTCAATCCCCGCCTCTTTCAACAATTTATATCCCAGCAGGATCCGCTCCATGTTCAACGCGGCAACACACCACTGTTCGTACTGTCCCGCCGTAGGTGACCACTGGCAAAAACCCCCCAGTTCTGTCTGAAGGGAAGTCCAATACAACAGCCCCGCCTCGATCCGTTTCAGTAGGGCCTCGTCCATGTAATACTGGTTCCAGGGCCGATCCGCGGTGAAGAAGTAGCTGTAAAGCAAAAGCAATTCCTGGTTCCGGGCATTGTAGGGCTCATCATTCCGAGAAGGAATCCTGGTCCAACCCAGGTACTCCCCGGAATCTGCCATGCGGTTCACCGCCTCTTCCAAACCCAGATAGTACCGGAGGACATTTCGCTCTAGCTCCAGGGGAGTGAAATCGATGGTGTCCCGGCGGAGGGTACCAAGGTCCACCGGATCTAACTTAGGCAAGACCGGAGTGGTCGCGGCTGCCACCGGGGACACTTTCAAAAGAAGGATAAGCAACAATATGGCCATAAAGCGCGTCATCTTCGTACCTCCGTGGAAATCAGTTTCGGTGTCTTGGGCGGGCGCCGGTCTGGAAAGCCGACGCCCCACCACTGGTAAGCTCACCTAGAGACTGTCGATATAGTCTTGAACAATCAGGTTCATCTGTAGCTCCGCCTGCTGCAAACCTTCCGCCACCGACAGTTCCCCGGCGCTAATCTGATCCCGGATCTGGTCCATGATCCGCACCGCATCTCCATAGCCCGGGACATAGTACCTGGGAGTAGGTATTGTAAACTGATTCAGGCAAATGGCCACGAACTCCGCTAGTTCGTTGTAGGAATGATGGTACAGGCCACTGTTTACGATCTCCTCCAGATGCCTTAGCCAGTTGGACTGGCGCACTCCCGGCAATCCCGGCCGCACCTCATGCTCTGTTTCCATCATGAATTTGATGAACTGCCAGGCGGCCTCCTGGTTTTTAGCGATGGGTTCTGCGAGCATGGCTACCCAGTTCACCCAGGCAACGGTGGGTTCCCTGGTGGGGCCCATGTGGGGGAAAGGTGCCAAGCCCCACTGGTGGGTTGTGCTGAAGGCTTGCAGATTAGCCGGTACCGCGGTCATCCCGATCTGTCCCGAATCCCGCCAGGGATCCCAGGCCAAGCTGCGGGGTCCCGTATGGTTAACCCCTAGGCTAGGACTAATTTGCAGCTCCCGGCGGAGGGAAGTGATCATGTCAAACACTTCCCGGTTGGCGGGCGTATCGAAGACGATTTTGATCGCCTCCCCGTAGGGCTCAGCGGTGAAGAAGGTAGCCCCGGGATAGTTCATCACCGCAGACTCATAGTCCACCGAATGGATACCAAATTGGGTGTAGTAACCGTCGGCATTCTGCCGGGTTAGTTTCTTCCCATAATCAATGAAGGTCTCCCAATTCCAACTGGTATCATGGAAATCCAGGGGAGGCATGGGTAAGCCTGCTTCCTCAAAGAGGGTGGCGTTATACTGGACGGTCGCTCCCAAGGTGGTGTTAATGGCCACACCATACAATCCCTCACCGATCCACATGCCGTCCCACAGGGGCAAAAGGTCGCTGGTGTCAAAGGGATCCTTCTCCAAGAAGGGAGTAAGATCCTGAAACAGCCCCTTATTGGCATAGGCAGCCCACTCGTAAACAGACATCTCAAAGATCAGGTCCACCTGCAGATTGGCCGCAATCCGCATGAAGAGTGAAGAGTCCATTTCGTTCCAATGGGCCCGGACAAGCTCCACCTCGATACCATACTGTTCCTCAAACTCCCGGACCATGTCCAGATTGATGTCGTGGGGCTGATTCCGCACCAGAATCACCAATTTTTCCTGGGCAAAGGCTGGAAGGGCGAGAATCACCAATAGGGTCCAAACAGCTACCACCGAAAAAAGCCTTAAACCGGTCTTTTTCACCAGTCATCCTCCCTTGTTAGATTCTGTTAATCATCTGTACCTGGATGTCGTCAAAATAGATGGCCTCCACGTTTGTTGTCCCGGACTTCCAATACCATAGGTTGAGCCGATCAATGGTCTCATCCACATGGGTGTCGTCGGTGATGCTCGCGATCAGTTCATCCTCGAGGTAGAAAGAGATGGTGTCATATTCCCAGACCAGTTTTACCCTTCTCCACTCCGGCTGGATATACTCAGGGATGTTAGTGCTACTGTCGTTGAAGTCCACCCGGGTATGCCAAGCCCCGTTGGCTCGGAAGAACATAACTCGGTCGGCGCCGCTGTAGAAGACGTGGTGGCGGACACCGTAGCCATATTGGGTGTTCATTAGGGCAAGGTAAATATCCGCATGGTAGGAGCCGGTAAGGTCCGGAGCAACGGCGGCATACTTGAGGGTTACCACAATCTGGCGCCCCTTCTTCGGTTTCACCGGGAGGTCCAAGGCAAGACCCAAGTGCTAATTGTGGTCCTTCGGTCTTAGACAATAGTTACCTGAGCCCTCCGGATATTCCACGATCTCCCACTGCGCAGTGGAACCATAGCGCAGCACACCTTCTCCCACCTGTGCTCCATGGTCAAAGTCTTCGAAAACTAACACCCTGTCCTTGGGCACACCGAGGAAACAACCTGCACAAAGCAACAAGGTAAGGAAAACTAGCAAGTGGTGCCGTCGCATCGTGCTCCTCCTTTCTAGACTTAGTTTATTGGGGCCAGTCTAGGACTTACAGGGACACGGGACAATTCTGCCCTTAACTCACAACCGATCGATTACCTCTACCTTCACATCATCATAGTAGATACCATCCACCGTATCCTGCGCCCGCCAATAGTTCCAGATTACCAATCGGTCAATGGTTTCATCCAGATAACTGTCCACGGTAATGGAATCGCATAGATAGCCGTCCACATATACCTCCAGGGTGTCATAGGCCCAAACCAGCTGTAGGGAACCCCACTGGCCCCAATCCCTTCCTGGGGTCATCACCCAATCGGTGATGGTCTCATAGGAGTGCCAGGCCCCGTTAATCTTGGTAAACCGCGCGCCACCCCCGTTGGGATTCAGCAGACGATGGCGCACACCATAGCCGTACTGGCTGCTCATCAGCCAGAAGTTGCCCTCGATGTACTGGTTATTGAACTGACCCGTTGCGCAGTACTTCAAGGTCACCACCACCTCGCGTCCCGGCTTGATCTGTACGGGCTGGTCGAAGACCAGATGCAAGTTCTGGTGGGAAACAGTGGCCTGTAGACAATAGTTACCGGAACCCTCGGGGTACTCCACCACGGCCCACGCGGCCAGACTACCAACGTTCAACGGTTTTTCTCCTACCTGCACACCTTCGTCAAAGGACTGGAAGAATACAACCTGCGCTTCTTCAGCACTGGCGGCTGCCCAAGCTACACACAATAGGAATAAAATGACTGCCCAAGAGTAGCGTTTCATCGCTCATCCTCCCTCATTGTTGAAAGTAGATTGGTATATCCCCTTCGAGTCCCTGCTTGGCCCCGAAAAACCCAACACGATGAGTGCCTCGCTAATACAGTTAATTTACATTCATCCAAAAAACACTGTAATCTGTCTCGATGAAGGCAGCCCTCACACGGGTAATCCCAGTCTCCACACCCTGCTATGTCCCCCCTCTCTGATCTCACCCCCTCCTAGGAAATCACTGACGAAGACTCCCTCTTGGCCCGAGAGGAGTCGCGGATCACAAGTTCAGGCATAATCTTCACTTTCATCGGCCGCGGCGGCACTTTTCGATTAAAACACTGGTCAAGATATTCAATGGCCCAGGCACAGGCTTGATCGATGGGCCAATATACCGAGGTTAAGGGGGGCACTGTCTTCTCAACCACCGAGGCCACGTCGTTATAGCCCACGACGGCGATGTTATCGGGAATGGTGATACCATGAAAGGCAAAGGCTTCCATGAGCAGCTGAGCCGTATGGTCATGCCAGGCGAAAACCCCGTCCACTCCATTCTCTCTCAATTGCTCTACTAGCTCCTGGGGACGCAACACCGTGTCGTCCCAGCGTAAGGGTTCCAAACCGGCCTCGCCCAGGGCTTGGCAAAAGCCCTCCCAGCGTAAACGTGGAGAATAATCCTTGATGGGACCGACAAACGCAACTTTCCTGCGTCCTTCATCCAGTAAGTGTTTGGTAGCCATGTATCCACCGTTGAAATCGTCGGAAACAAAGGAAGCAACGTAGGGATGAGAGGATTCCCAGTGAATGAGGACAAGAGGGATTTGGGAGCGCATGGCCATCTGCAAGATCCGTTGCTCGGGGGCACAGCAGAAATAGATCACCGCCGCCAGATCCCTGTTGCGCATAATCCTAATTTGACTTTGGGGATCCAGCTTATAGGTGCTGAGCATGACGCACTGATTGTCATTCAAGCCCCGCTGCAACACCTCCAGGCCCCGGATGTAGGAACTGGTGACCGGGGTATGGGTCAAAGGCCAAACTAACATGACTTCCCTTTGGATTTGCCTTCGCGGCACATACCCATACTCCTTCGCGATGGCTTTAATCCGGTTCCGCAGTTCCTCACCGACACCTTCTTTATCGTTCAACGCCCTGGATACGGTCCCCGTGGAAGTCCCCACCAGTCTGGCAATGTCGCGGATAGTAACACGGCTGTTTTCCAACTGATCGCACCTCCCGACGGCACAGCACCAAAGTTTCACCTTCCTGTCTCCTACCGAAACCCCCAAGAACACGTTTCACTCGCGATGTATGCCGTTCAAGATGAGAAAAAGACTAATCAAGATCCACATGAATTTCGTTTATTGTTTAGTAATTCTAGGATAACTCACATCCCGTGTTTTGTCAAGCTTTGACAACTAAACAATGCTTTCTATGTGGTTAACGCCTCTACTCCACTGGCGCCGGATTATCGACAACCGTCACCCATATCATTCTCTATGGCCATAACCACGCGGACTAGCCGACCCTTCCTCCGCGCAAGGAAAGGAACCAGGGATTGGTTAACCGGCAAACTAGAGCAATGTCCCGATGCGCATTTCGACGAAAACAACAGGATCTTTGAGCAAGCAGTTGCGTAACTTGTTGAGTAAAAAGGTGAACAACCACATGTCGAATAGAAGGTGGTTGTGGTGGGCTAGAAACGGCACACTTCACCCAGAGGGAAACGCAAGCAGCGGGAAGACTCGCACGCTTTCACCCAAAAACCTGGCCTTTGGATGAGCAGGAAGGATATGAAAAGGGATGGTGACTTTCCACCATCCTCTCGATTTGTCCCACGATAGTGTATAGCGAGCGCAACCCCGGGAAATAGAAAGCCCGACGGGCCACATTTGGCGAAACACACCATGCGGCCCCTGTCGGGTTGCTTAGACGAAGAAGAATACACCATTGTCCCGCGCCACGTTAAACAAGCTTATCGCTACTCCCATAGGGACATCGTCAACTATTCATCCCGGAGCCGTTACCGCAGGAAACAGGAGGCCGCGGCTCCCCTTCCCTTGGCTAGGGTTCTTACAACAGAACCCCAACCCGACTTTTTCTTTTTAAAGAAATATCTTCGCATAGAATCGTCCTACGGGGTACAATAAGAATCCACAGCGGGATGGATGGCCACCAAAGGTAAAACGGTGGCCGCAGCGGCAAAGAGGGTCTTCCACTCTGCTACAACCGTATCCCAATCACCGCGATACAGGGCCTTTCGTGCCGGGGCCGTAAGGCGCAAGCAAACAACGGTCTCAATCAACTTCAGCCATGGATTCATGGTCAGCCCTCCTTAGGGCTGTAACTGTTCTATCTAGGCTTACGCAACAACCATCACCCAGTGTTCCGGCTCTGTATGAATTGCCAATCCGCTCAAGCTTTTCCACGAACTGATACCGCTGCCAGGAGAACAGCCTATCCTCAACCCACTTACCCACGACTGTGTTTAAGATCCGTCCTGCTTCTTCCCAATCCCTTCCTGCTCAAATACTCCCCATATCACCAATAAGATCCTTCCCGAGGGCAAAACCAGCTGACACAACCAAAAGCCAATGGCCTCATCCACACCCCACCTAAGCTACAGCAAGAAGTACGAACGCCCCATCGCCTGACCTAAGGACGTACCTTGCTCACTGCTCAACCCCGTCGGGTGAGATATGAGCCTAGAAGGGTAGTGAGTCTTCCCAACACATACACTCGGAGCAACGGGTTCCTTCACTGGTTTCGAAGGTAAGGACAGAATATCTTTGACATTCGCCGCACTGTTTCAGGATTTCCTTCCGTTCAAACTTTACATAGCAATCATGACATAGGTCCACCTCTATGCCCGTGGGATCGTCCACCCTTTTGGCACAGTGCCCGTGCAGGACCCGTTGACAGACGGCACATAAAGTGGTGGTTTCCTCGGTGAAATCCACATCCTCATGGCACGTTCCACAGGGTTCGGGAGGAGGAACTACGTAGGCAAGGCACGCCACCTCTTCGCAAAGATCACATTGGCCGGAACAGAACTCTTCCTCTTCAGGCAAATACTCAACGTAGGGAACTTCGTTGGACATGGACCACGCCTCCACTCTTGTTTAGGACCACGCTCCTGCCGCAATCATCCGCCTGGTTCCACGAAAAGCTTTCCCGTTTTGCCTGGCACAACACTATGGGCGTTCCGCGCATCAAAGGAGACAAATCTCGTCCACCGGCCGAAACCCGTTCTTCAGATACTATTCTCGCAGCCAAATCACCTGGTTCATATGTTACCTATCGACAACGGAAATTCCTTCGCGCCAATCGACTTTTTTTGTGTTTTTTCCAGCTTTGGAGTTTTGCTGCGAGATGAAAATACAGCCATCATCCTTCCCAGAGGGGAAGGATGATGGCTGTTGAAACCCGCAAGGAACCGTGAACCCCTACTAGGCGCGGAAGTGTTCCTCGATCATCTCCCGGACCCGCCGTACGTAGTACCGGTAATTCTCCACGGGCACGCCGTTGGGGATACGATGGTCCAAACCGATAATATAGCCACCGCTGTTAATCATGTAGGGCAATTTGCTTTGTAGCTCCCGGTCAATATCTTCCTTGTTCCCCCGCAAGGCCGTCTTATCAATACCGCCCAGCAGCCTAAGCTCACACCCATATTTCTTCCGCAGTGCCACCACATCCATCTCTGCTCGGGCTTCACAGGGATAGATGAAGTTCACTCCCGCATCCATAAGGGCATCCAGGATCGGGTTCAGGTTGCCGTCGGAATCTACTCGGAACAGGGGAGTACCCTGGGCGGACACCATATCCCAGATCCGGCGATAGTAGGGCTTGAGGTACTTGTTGAAAAGGTTTGGTCCAATTAGGGGACCACTGCGTCCCGCAAAATCTTCGTGCATGTCTAACACATCAATGGACACCTGGGCCAGCACTTCTTCCGCCAGTTTGGCCACCGTATCGCCAACGGTCTTGAGGATATCTTCCACCAGTTCCGGCTGTTCGTAAAAGGCCAGACAGGCATTCTCACACCCCATCAGATCCCGGATGATATCAAAACCTCCCGGCATACTGAAGAAGATTACAGCCCCCTCCTGTTTTGCGGCTTTGGTCTTGGCCAGCCAATCCTGGGCCAGGCGTTCGGGGGAATAAAGGAATTCCGGTTTTATGCGCTCCCAGTCCTCCATATTCCGCACGGGGAAATCCATGGGCAGGGGGATGGTGGCATAATCCTTACAGAGCTTCAAGGTTCTGCCCATCTTGTCCCGACGGATGATATACTCGTCGGTTTCTTCTAGAACTTCCTCTTTAAACCCGTTCAAGATCCGGGTGTTGGTCGGAATCCTAAAGGTCTTGATCCGATCTAAGTCGAACGCCTCAAGGCTGATCTCCTCGGGCGTCGCCCCTTGGGCTGCCCATTCTTGATCCAATCCCACCAAAAGGCCGAAAATCTCGATAAATATCGGTTTCAGCGGTCTTTTGTAAGTCATGTAGTCCAGGAAATACTCCCGATCCACTAACACTTTATCTCCCCCTAATATATTTCAGCGTATCGTTTTGAAGTGAACTTGTCCCTGGTTTTACTAGTTCTACCCTTTCACCACCACCTGGTCAGCCGTAAACATGAGAGAACCCTTCACCCTGGACACGCCCACACCAAAGGGCAAAGCGACAGCTTGTCCCCATCGACAAAGGCCACCTTGAACTCGCCATACTCCACACAGCTTTGGGAATTCCACGGTAGGAATCATGGTCTTTCTCAAAGGGAAAGGTTGCTCCCCAGGGTAGAAAATGAAGCAGCCTATTCATACTGGATGCGTCAACACTTTATTCTCCATGGCTTGGGGTAGTCCTTTCCTTGTAAAGAGTATATCACCGCACAGACAAGGGGGTCTTTGGGTTTGTGCACCGTTCATGGGGAAAACCTGCCGGTTTGTGACATCAGCACCAAGCAGGAATCTAGGCTAAGACTTCCCACTTGGTTACATCCTTACACGCCAATGAAGGAATGCAGGATAAGCAGGGCCACAGCCACACCGTTATATGTTGCATGGGCCACCACCGGGGGAACAAGACTTTGGGTCCGTTCGTAAATAGACGCCAAGAGTATGCCCAGCACTAACACCGACGGGAAGTTGATAATATACATATGGGCAAAGGCAAAAAGCAGTCCGCTGGTAACCTTGGCCACCACAGAGCCGTAGCGCTGTCTGATGGAACCAAAGACTAACCCCCGAAAGAAGAGCTCCTCGGCCCAGGGGACGATGAACACCACAAGGCACACGATGGCCACCAATTGGGGTAAAGGCAAGCTCAGATCCACAAGCCGCGCGGACATCTGTTGCTCCCGGTTTAACCACTCGGTCACCATTTGGGTAGAGCCAGTTAAACGGTAAGTGATGCGGTAGAGAAACTCCAAAGTGAGCCGCACCACCGCCAGATTTACCACCGTAAACAGCAGACCATATCCAATCCCCATCTTAAGAAAACTCTGCCCCTTAGGATGCCCAACCCCCCGGTAGGGCGGCAGGGCCAGGACCCCCAATCCCCACAAGCTGCCCAGGATGAGGGAGAGCTCCTGTATCAATAGGGAGGAGATCAACACCCAACCACCAAGCTCTTGGACCTCCAATTCCGGTTTGGCCCATAAAAGGATCCTTTCAGTGATGAAGCGTGTGACCAGCGGTAGGATCAACATGCTTAGAATGAATATACCCGCGATGATCCAGAAGGTTGAGCGTGTCCGGGCCATTACCCTCCCCCTCCCCCAATGGAAAGTACCTGTCTAATAGATATGTATTCCGACGGATCACCGCCCAAGACCATAAACTTAACCCCGAGGACTTCGGTCCTCGGGGTGATCGACATCATAGGTAAGAGTGATAGTTCGGTGCTTCTTTGGTAATGTGCACGTCGTGGGGGTGGTTTTCCCGCACAGTGGCAGGGGTAATCCGAATGAAGGTAGCCTTCTCCTGCAGTTCCGGTATGTCCTTGGCTCCACAGTAGCCCATTCCCGCTCGCAAGCCACCGATCAACTGGTAAACCGTATCACTGACAGTGCCCTTGTAGGGTACCCGGCCCTCGATGCCTTCGGGCACAAATTTCCGGGCATCTTCCTGGAAGTAGCGGTCCTTGCTGCCCGCGGCCATGGCCCCCAAAGAACCCATCCCCCGATATACCTTGAAGCTGCGCCCTTGGTAAATCAGGGTCTCGCCGGGACTTTCCTCGGTTCCGGCAAAGAGGTTGCCCAGCATAATCACATCGGCCCCGGCGCCCAAGGCCTTGACGATGTCACCAGAGTACCGGATACCGCCATCCGCGATGATGGGAATCCCGTGCTCCTTGGCAGCGCGAGCACACTCAAAGACGGCCGTCAACTGGGGTACTCCCACACCGGCCACCACCCGGGTGGTACAAATGGAACCAGGACCAATCCCCACCTTCACCGCATCGGCTCCCGCCGCGATCACATCCCGGGTAGCCTCCGCGGTGGCCACATTGCCCACGATGAGATCCACCCGCTCACCGTAGATACTCCGGACCTTCTCTGCCATCTGCAACACCTTAGTGGAATGGGCATGGGCCGTATCGATGCAGAGCACATCCACTCCCGCTTCCACCAAAGCCGCTGCCCGTTCCAAGGCATCATTACCTACTCCGATGGCCGCTCCCACCCGCAGCCGTCCCTTTTCATCCTTGGCTGCGTTAGGATACTGGATCGCCTTTTCAATGTCCTTGATGGTAATGAGGCCCTTCAAGTTGAACTCCTCGTCCACCAGGGGGAGCTTCTCGATGCGATGCTTGTGCAGAATCCTTTTGGCCTCCTCCAGGGTTGTCCCCACGGGTGCCGTAATAAGGTTGTCCTTGGTCATCACATCACCAATCCGCTGGTCGAAGTTCTCTTCGAACTTGAGATCGCGGTTGGTAAGAATCCCTACAAGTTTGCCGTCTCGGGTAATGGGAACACCGGAAATATGGTATCGGGCCATAATCTCCAAGGCATCGTGGAGGGTGTGATCCGGGGACAGGTAGATGGGATCCACAATGACGCCGCTTTCACTCCGTTTGACCTTGTCCACCTCGCCGGCTTGCTCCTCAATGCTCATGTTCTTGTGAATGATCCCAATGCCCCCCTCCCGGGCCAAGGCGATGGCCAAACGCGCCTCGGTTACTGTATCCATGGCGGCACTCATCAAGGGAATATTCAGGGTGATCCTAGCAGTCAATCGGGTCTTGGTGTCCACCTCGTGGGGTAAGACTTCGGACCTGGCCGGTTGTAGCAAGACGTCGTCAAAGGTCAAGCCCTCTTTACCAAATTTCATACCATAATCCATAGCTCCCACTCCCAGTTTCCATATCTGCAGAAGATTAGTAATGCCTCAATTATACTATTCTCCTGGAAGGAGATGCAAGTAAAGGAGGTGAAGCGCGATCAGGGTTCTTTCGTTAAGCAGCCATGTATAAGTCCACGATGGTAAAGGCCAAGAGCACCAGACTCACAACTAAGTTCAGGTCGAAGGCAGGAAGAAAGCTACCACGGGTCTCCTTGAGGATCATTTTGGCCTCTATAATGAAGATCCCTAAGACAAGGAGAAGTCCTAGGTAATACCAGACCCCTAATTGGGCGGTAACCCCCACTAAGAGGAACAAAATGACCGCCAAGACGTGCAAACAGAGGACCAGTCTCATGCTGGGACAGATCCCAAAGCAGCGGGGGATGGAAAAAAGGCCGATCCGAGCATCGAAGGCCACATCGGCACTTTGGTAGATAATATCAAACCCAGCCACCCAAAGGCAAATAGCCAGTCCCAACAGGATCGGCGGCAGCTGTAGGGTGCCAATCACCCCGAGCCACCCACCCACCGGTGCTAAGGCCAACACAAAACCCAGCCAGAAGTGGCATAGGTAGGTGAAACGTTTGGTATAGGAATAAAGCAGCAGGGCCAGGATGGCAACGGGGGACAGGATCAGGCAAAGCCGATTCAAGAAGCCCGCGGCGGTAACGAATATCCCCAGGTTGAAAACCAAAAACCAGTAAACGGCCCGTCGGCTGACCCGGCCCTGGGGCAAGGCCCGGTCTTGGGTACGGGGATTCAAGGCATCAAACTGGTGATCCACCAGGCGGTTGAATGCCATCCCCGCACTGTGGGCCCCTAGCATGGCCACACTGAGCCAGAACAGGTGGTGGTTAGTCGGCATTCCCTTCGTCCCCAAAATCGCCCCCAAATACGCAAAGGGCAATGAAAACAGGGCATGTTCCAGTTTGACCATGCTCAGGAGCACCCGCAATTGCACATCCTAGCCCTCCAATGATTGTGGAACGAGGGACAGGATCTTTCCTTCGGACCGAAGCCTTCTTTATGGTGTTCTATCCATCTGCGAGACGATCCTTGAGATCATAGAATACTAGACCGCTAGCTAGCTTTGGATAGTAATAAGTCGACTTCTGAGGCATCACTTCACCGGCATTAGCTACCTCACTCACCGCCTCCGACGGGGTGGGGTTCGTGAAGACGCCAAATTGGTACCTTCCGGCCTGGACCTGCGCCACTACCTCCGCGGCGTTACGGGTGTAGCTTAGGTGTTCCTGGCGCAGTTGGCTTTCCTGCGTCATCCCTAGGACCCTTTCAAACACCAACGAATGAAGCACCGCCACATCCAGTTTCCGCCAGGCTTCGGGCTTCTGGGGATAAAGCTCCGCCATCACCTGGTAGGACTTCAACGTTAGCAGGTAAGCGTCCCCCTGCCCGTAGACCCCGAAGACACACTGGCCTCGGGCCTGACCATTGGCCAAGGCGTCCACAAAAGCCTTCAGTCCAACCTCGCTCTCTATAGAGCCGTCCCATTTTTCCACCGTAAAGTATCGTTCCACATCCTGCAAGAACTTGCTAAGATCCCAGTCAGGTAAAGTATGCACCATCCGATGGGTGGGTAATACCACCATACCGGGATCATTTGTGTTAACAAACATCATCATGACATAATTGAAGCCCTCATCGCCTGAAGTACCAGCTTGGGACAGCTCCGCCCTTAAGTTGAGGGCCGTTTCATAGCGATGGTGCCCATCGGCGATGTACACTTGCTTATCCTTCAGTAGCGCCTGTAGCGTCCGAATAAGCTCCCGATCCGTCACTACCCACAAAGCATGGGTAACCCCTTCCCCATCGGTGAAGGACACGTGGGGAGCTTCCTTCTTGACCGCTTCGAATACTGCCTGGTCTGTCCCGGAGGGATCCCTATACATACCGAAGACCTGGCTCAAGTTAGCCATGCAGGCCCGCATCAGCTTCAGCCGATCCTCCTTAGGCTTAGCCAATGTTTTCTCGTGGGGCAGGACCACGCGATTCTCGAAGGGCTCCAGTTGAATAATAGAGATGAATCCGGTGCGTTCGTAGGTAGCACCTTCGACCTGAAACCTTTGGGAATAAACGTAGATGGCCGGTTCTGCTTCTTTGACCAAGATGCCATCGGCCAACCAGTCCCTGAAGTACTTGGCTGCCGCAGCGTATCGCTCATCCCCCTCACCCTGGGGGAGGATCAGCTGGACCACGTTGTACGCACTACGCCGGGCATACCCTTCCCGTTGCTCCTCGGAGATTACATCATAGGGCGGTGCTGTGACTTCTGACCAGCCCCCAACCCGTGCGGAATTGTATCTTACACCATAGAAAGGATAGATCTTTGCCATGTCCTGCTCCTTTCATATTTAGTATAGGTTTAAAGTACGACAATTGCTATGCTTTTCCTTCCCCGCAGACTAGTGAATAGGAAATTCATCGGAGCCCAATAAACTGACCAAAGATGCCAGAGACATGGGAACATACAGCCTCCCTATAGACGCGACGCCAAGGGTTTAGTAAGACTGTTGTCTGTTTCACACATACAGATCCGTGGTGCTATTG
>DUMW01000088.1 GCA_012839765.1 Bacillota bacterium | reverse complement strand
TGACTGGTTCGTGGAATGCTATCATCTCTTTGCATCTTCCCCCGAAGCCGGTGTGGGGGTGAATCTCTGGGTAAATCCGGAGACTCGACAGATCCTGCGGCTGACTATCCCCACCCAAGGGGTGGAAGTAAGGGTCCAGCAGGGCATCCGGCTCAGTGTGGAAGCAGAACCACAGCTAGGCTTAGAAGTCACCATCCCCAGCGGGGAGATCCGCCTACCGGGCACCTTGCTTGTGCCCGAGGAGACTGCGCCCCGCTACGGGGTCATTTTTATGCACGGTTCCGGCAGTGTGGATCGGAACGGCAACTTCGGGAACGTAAGGACAGACCTGTACAAGCAACTGGCGGAGGCAGCCTTCGCCCAGGGCTTTGCTTCTTTACGGTATGACAAACGCGGTGTGGGTGACCAGGATCCTAACCTTGCGGCCCACACCCCCAGTGAACTCATGGCGGATCTTTGTGCTGCCATCGACTTTTTGAAAGCCAACAGCTCCGTGGAACAAGTGATCCTGGTGGGGCACAGTGAGGGGGGCGTGCTGGTACCCATGGTGGCGGCCCGACGGGATGATGTGGCGGGGGTGGTGTTGCTGGCGGCACCGGCCCGGCCCCTCCATGAGATCATTGACTATCAAGTGGCGTTGGCAGGACAACAGATGGGCCTAACGGAGGAACAAATCCAAGCCAATCTCGCCATCCAAGCCCAGTTCTACGCAGCTTTGCGGGAGGGCAGCGACTGGATCGAGTTTCTCGGTACTCCCTACTACGCCCCCTACTTCCAAGAGCACTTTTCCTTCACGCCCCTCGAGGAGATCCAAAGGGTCACGGTGCCGGTGTTGATCCTGCACGGACAGTGGGATGCCCAGGTGCCCGTGGAAGATACCCGGGCCCTGGCACAAGCCCTCCAGACTGCGGGCAACACCCGGGTGAAGCTGGTGGAGTTTCCCCGGCTAGATCACCTGTTCATGCCCGCCACCGAGGAGTTTAATCTCGCTGAATATAACGACCCATCCCGGAAAGTGGCGCCGGAAGTGATCGACGCCTTCCTGGAGTGGCTTGCTACCCACTTCTAAACCCGGTTGTCCCCCTTGCCAGGCCGAATCCTGGCAGGTGATCTAGGTTGGCGGAACTACCCTTCCCCTTTTCCGCCAGCTTTCTTCTACTATCGGTTCGCATACAAAGCAGGCCCTATTTCCCCAGTTCCAAGACCTTTTGGATGGTCCCCGGGCCTTGGCGGCGGGACAGGACGATGACCTTTTGGAAGCTTTTTGTGAGGAATTCGGCGCTTAAGTCAAAACGGCGGACCACTTCCTCTAGATCCGAACCGTGGGCCGTGGTAATGATGCTCACCCCCCCAAGGAGAGCCTCCTGGATCGCCCGGGCATCCTCCAGGCTGCCGATCTCATCGGTGACGATGACCCGCGGTCCCATCGAACGGAGCAGCATCATAATCCCCTGGGCTTTGGGGCAGCCGTCCAGCACATCGGTACGGGGCCCTAGGTCGTTTTGGGGCACCCCCTGGTAGCAGCCACCGATCTCCGACCGTTCATCCACCACCGCCACCTGGACACCGGGAAAACCCAAGCGCGGTATCCCCCGACTCAATTGGCGGGCGATGTCCCGCAGCAAGGTGGTCTTTCCACAGCCCGGTGGTGATAAGATCAGCGTACTGCAGATTCGACCACAGGGTCCAAGGATGTGTTCCATCACCGAATCCGCCGCTCCTAGCACCTGACGGGAGATGCGAATATTCAAAGACTGGATATCCCTCAAGAGCACCACCCGACGCTCCTCCACCACCGTCCGGCCGCACAGACCCACCCGGTGTCCGCCAGGGATGGTGATATAGCCGTGGCGCATTTCCTCCACATAGGCATAAAGGGAGTGCTGGCTGATAAGCTCCACAGTGGTGGCCAGTTCCTCCCTAGTTACCATGTATCCCCTTTCGGGCTCGCTTACAATCCTTCCACTTGCCTGCAAAAAGCCATCACCGCGGTTACAAACCACCCCCAAGGGCCGCAGGGCCCGCAGGCGCAGCTCCTCTAGGGCACCCACCAGGTTTTGGGGCAAAGAGGCAATAAGCTTCCGAAGGCTCGGGGCCAAAATCGGTAGGATCTCCCGTTGGAAACGCAGGTAGTTGGACATAAGTTCATCCCCCCTGTTGCATCCTATGCCACAGGGGGGACAACCTAGAAGTTAAAACAGCTGCATTTGGTCAGTGGAAGGCAGACCTTCCAGACAACCGTGCTCCATGAGGGTTTCGATGACCGTCTTACTGGCCCCGGTCCGCTCCTTGAAATCCTCGATGGAGGTAAAGGGCTGGCAGCGAGCCTGGACGATGTTTTCCGCCGCGTTCTTGCCTAGACCCTGTAAACCAATTAAAGGCGGCAGCAGAGTGTTGGGCTCCACCACCCGGAACTTGGTAGCATCGGACCGATATAGATCCACCGGCAAAAACCGTATCCCCCGGGCCATGGCCTCTAGAGCCACCTCCAAGATGGACGCTACGCTTTTGTCCTTCGCGGTGGCATCGGCCCAGTTGTTCTCCACCTTTTGGATCACCCGGCGCATCTGGTCGGGTCCCGCCAGGATCAGATCCGCGTCGAACTCCTCGGCCTTGGTGGTGAAATACGCGGCATAGAAGGCGTCAGGGTGATGGACCTTGAAGTAGGCGATGCGGAAGGACATCATCACGTAGGCCACCGCGTGGGCCTTGGGGAACATGTAGCTGATCTTTTGACAGGACTCGATATACCACTGGGGAACCTCCTTGGCTTTCATCGCCTCGATGTCCTCCGGCTTCAACCCCCGGCCCTTCCGCACTTGCTCCATAATGGTAAAGGCGTGCTTGGAGGGTAGACCCCGCTGGATGAGATAAAGCATAATGTCGTCGCGGGTGGCAATGGCCTCCTCCAAAGTGGCAATCCCGTTTTTGATCAGATCCTGGGCGTTGTTAGCCCACACGTCGGTACCATGGGAAAAGCCCGATATACGCACCAGATCCCCAAAGGTCTTGGGCCGGGTTTCCTTCAGCATCCCCCGCACAAACCGGGTACCAAACTCGGGGATCCCGATGGTCCCCACCTCTTCCCCAATGTCCTCGGGCCGCACCTTGAGGGCCTCTACCCCGGAAAAGATACTCATGGTGTCCGGGTCATCCAAAGGGATCTGCAAGGGATCGACACCGGTCATGTCCTGCAACATCCGCAGCACCGTCGGGTCATCATGGCCCAGGATATCCAACTTCACCAAAGTCTCATCGATGGAGTGGAAGTCAAAGTGGGTGGTGATCGTCCCACTGTTCCGGTCGTTAGCCGGATACTGCACCGGCGTGAACTCACAGACACTGCAACCCACGGGGATCACCACCATCCCCCCGGGATGCTGTCCTGTGGTCCGCCGGACACCGGAGCAACCGCGCACCAGCCGGTTGATCTCCGCATTACGGGCGACTATCCCTTTGCTGTCCAAGTAATTCTTGACAAAACCATAGGCCGTCCGTTCCGCCAGGGTGCTGATGGTCCCCGCCCGGAAGACCTGCTCCTTACCGAACAGCTCTTCGGTGTAGGCATGGATAGCCGCCTGACACTCCCCGGAGAAGTTGAGGTCGATATCCGGCACCTTGTCCCCTTCAAACCCCAAGAACACCTCAAAGGGGATATCAAAGCCGTCGCGATCGAGGGGGGTACCGCACCGGGGACAATCCTGCCGGGGCAGATCCACCCCACAGGCTACGCTCCCATCGGTGATGAACTGGGAATGTTTGCACTGCGGGCACCGATAATGGGGCGGCAGGGGGTTCACCTCGGTGATCCCGCACATGGTGGCCACAAAGGACGAGCCTACCGAACCCCGGGACCCCACCAAATAGCCCTCCTCCATGGATTTGCGGGTAAGCAAGTGGGCGATCCAGTACAAGGCCGCGTAGCCGTTGCCCACGATGGCCTTCAGTTCCTTGTCCAAGCGGGCGGCCACAATCTCCGGCAAATCCTCCCCGTATAGGGCCCGGGCCCTTTCGTAGCTCATCTTGGGAACCAGTTCCTCCGCCTCGGGCATCTTGGGCGGGTGAAGCCCTGCGGGAACAGGACGCAGTTCTTCGATGCTGTCGGCGATCCGCCGGGGATTGTGGATCACCACTTCCTCCGCCCGATCCCCCAGATACGCAAACTCCGCCAACATTTCGGCGGTGGTACGCAGGTACAGGGGAGCCTGCCGTTCCGCATCCCCATACCCCTGGCCCGCCATCAAAATCCGCCGGTATACCTCGTCATGGGGCCGCAGGAAATGAACGTCCCCGGTAGCCACCACCGGAAGCCCCAATTCATCCCCCAGCTTCACCACCGTGCGGTTCAAATCCATGAGGGTTTCCCGAGTGGGCACTTGGGGAGAACCGATAAGAAATTCATTGTTGCCTAAAGGTTGGATTTCCAAGTAATCATAATACCGAGCAATCTCCTTAAGTCTTTCATAGGGGGCCTTATGGATGAGGGCCTGCATCAGTTCGCCAGCTTCACAGGCGGAGCCCAAAAGCAAACCTTCCCGACGTTTGTCCAGTTCCCGGCGCAAAATCCGAGGATGACGGTAAAAGTGCTCGATATGACTGATCGAAATGAGTTCATAGAGGTTTTTCAACCCCTTTTGGTTTTGCACCAGGAGGACAATATGGTACGTGGGGGCTTCGGGTTCTTCGGAATCGGTCAAGTACCCTTCCACCCCGTAGATGATCTTGATCCCGTTCTTCTTGCCGGCGTTATAGGCTTCGGGGAAGGCTTGGACACAACCGTGATCGGTAACGGCGATTGCAGGATGTCCCCACTTCGCCGCCTGTTTGACTGCGGTCTGCAGGTCCACCACACTGTCCATGGCACTCATCCGGGAGTGCAGATGGAGCTCCACACGTTTTACCTCCGCCTCATCCCGGACTTCCGGTGCCTCCCCAACGGATACATCCCGTACGGTCAGGCAAAGCTCCTGGCTGTACCGGTCAATCTCCAAGTCCCCCCGGAGCACATACCAGTTGCCCACCACCATTTTCTCCGCGATCTGATCCTCATCGTCGACGAAGAGCTTAGCGGTGATGGAATCGGTATAGTCGGTGAAGTCCATAATCAGGAGGCTACCCCCCCGGCGGATCACCCTACTTTCCAGGGACATGAGTTCCCCTTTGATCACCACCGACTCACCGGGTTCGCCCAACTGCCGGATGGGAACGGGTGGTTGAGCGACCTTGCGCCCTTTGATCACATTGTTCTCCTGTTTTGGTTTAGCCGTACCGTTTTCCGGGCGCTGCTCCTGTAGTTTCGCCCGTTGCTGCAGCACCAACTGCATATAGGGGTCTGTCTCATCCTGCGGGGCCGGGTCACAGCAAAAATGGATCTCCTTCAGCCCCGGAATACATTCATGCAGGTTCTGGAGCCGATCTAGAATCACCTGATCCAAGTTTTGATCCAGGTGCAAAGTCCAGCGACAATTGGCCAGATCCACGTCAACCTTAATAATGCGGACGTCGTCCAAATCCCCCAGGGGTAGCTCCCCGTTGACTTGCTTCAGGAACGCACTTAACCTAGAGCATTTATCATCTGGACGAATGCAATACCGCACTGTAATCCCTCTTTCGAATAGAAAATAGGACAGAAAGGTCCTCAGGACTAGTGGAAGTTCCGAGAGTACAGACTAATGTCCGCGGGAAAACACCACTTTCAAGATCTCCCGATACATGGAGAAACGGGTACACAGACCCTTTAGGAAGCCTTGTTTTTCCTCCTTCAGGCGGTGGGACACATGCTTCAGGGAAATGGTAACCACCCGCCATCCCATCTCCCGGGCATACTGGGTAATTAAGGTCTCCACCCCAAAGCCCGCCTCCTGAAATCCGGGGGCCCCGGCAAGGGCACTGCGCCGCAGGGCCCGCTGCCCGGATAAGTGGGGGGCGATCCTTTGGGCCAAGTCGGTACAGACCCGCCCCGTGTCAAAGATTCCTACGGCCATGTCGGCCCGTTCCTCCAAGATGGGCTGTAGCAGCTTTTCTACGTGTCTCGGCGTCAAGCCCAACAGGTCACCGTCCAGAAAGAGAATCACTTCCTGCGAGGTGGCCTGCAGCCCCGCATACATGGCGGCACCCTTCCCCTGGTTTTCCGACAAAGCAATCACCCGGGCGCCGGCCGCGGTGGCTTCCGCCACGGTCCGATCCGTTGACCCATCGCTGACCACCACCACTTCATCCACCAGCGGACAGCTACGGGCGGCTTCCACCACCTGCCGGACGGTACCCCCTTCGTTGTACGCGGGGATGATGACGACTACGTCCATTATTGTCACCAGCTTCTCCTATCTATTTCGGCTCCAGAGCCCCCATGGCCTCCTGCACCAGATTGACTACAACCTCGGTGGCCTGCTCCAACTTCACATCCTCCCTGAAGCTTCCGTCCCGTCTACTGATCTCCACATTTCCCGCCGCCAGGCCCTTGGGACCGATGGTGATCCGAATGGGGAACCCAATTAGATCCGCATCCTTAAACTTAACCCCGGGCCGTTCGTCCCGATCATCCAACACTACGGAGATCCCCGCCGCGGTCAAGTTTCTCTCTAGCTCGTCTGCCACGGCCCGTTGCTCTTCTTCATTGTACTTAATGGGCACAATGACCACCTGGTAGGGAGCCACCGACATGGGCCAGATGATCCCGTCCTCATCGTAGTTCTGCTCAATAATAGCAGCCATGGTTCGGCTAACACCGATCCCGTAGCAACCCATGACAATGGGGCGCTCTTCGCCATTCTCATCGGTAAAGGTGGCCTTCAGGGCCGCGGAATACTTGGTACCCAGTTTGAAAACCTGACCCACCTCGATCCCCCGACACAGCTGCAGCTTGCCCTGGCACTTGGGACAAGGATCCTCCACCGTGACCACTCGCAGATCTGCCACCTCTTCGGTGGTGAAGTCCCGCCCCGGGTTCACATTGATCAGATGGGTGTCCTTCCGGTTAGCGCCGGTAACCGCGTTGGTCATATTCATCACACTGTGGTCGGCGATCAGGCGCACCTGGAGTCCCACGGGACCCGTGAAGCCCTTGGGACCCTGGGAGACCTCTGCAATGGTGGCCTCGTCGGCCAGCTCAAGGGTAGTACAACCCAGATACCGCTTCAGCTTCACCTCGTTACACTCATGATCCCCCCGCACCAGCACCGCCACCGGTTGTCCATCGGCCAGATAAAGCAAGGTCTTTATCAGTTTCGAGGCCGGCACCTGCAAAAACTCCGTCACCTGGTCCACCGTGTGCATCGCCGGTGTTTCCACCGCTTCCATGGGCCGTGGTTCTTCCCCAGTGCCGGGACAGGCCGCGGCCGGCGCGATCTCCACATTGGCCGCATAGTCACAGGACTGGCAGATCACCAGCTCCGCCTCGCCGGAGTCCGCAAGCACCATAAATTCATGGGTCCCCGAGCCCCCAATGGCACCGGGATCCGCATCCACTGGCCGGGTATCAAGGCCACAACGGGTAAAGATCCGGGTATAGGCATCGTACATCTTCCGATAACTCTCTTCCAAGCCCGCCTCGTCCTGATCGAAGGAATAAAGATCCTTCATGATGAATTCCCGGCCCCGAATGACGCCGAAGCGCGGACGGATCTCATCCCGGTATTTATTCTGAATCTGATACAACAACAGCGGCATCTGCCGGTAGGAGCTGATCTCCGCCTTGGCCAAGGCCGTGATAATCTCCTCGTGGGTGGGCCCCAGGCAAAACTGGCGATCATGGCGATCCTTGAGCTTAAACATTTCCGCGCCGTAATCATCCCACCGTCCGGTGGCAAACCACAGTTCCGCCGGTTGAATGATGGGCAGCAGAAGCTCCTGACCTCCCGCCGCATTCATCTCCTCCCGGATAATCTGCATAATCTTCTGTAAGACCTTCAGCCCCAAGGGCAGATAAGTATAGATTCCACTGGCACTCTTGCGGATCAATCCCGCCCGGAGCATCAGCCGGTGACTGGGAATCTCCGCTTCGGCGGGCACCTCCCGCAGTGTCGGTGCAAGTAGTCTTGACATTAACATAATAACCCTCCGTTCTCCCTGGCCATTCTTTCGGCCTCCTCAACCAGTACATCCACCATTTCCCCGAGGGACACTTTCCGAATGGCTTGTCCCTCGCGAAACAAAAAGCCACATCCGTCGCCCCCGGCAATACCGATATCTGCTCCCCGGGCCTCCCCGGGGCCGTTGACCTCACAACCCATCACCGCGATCTTGAGGGGCTTGGTCAAATGTGCGGTGCGGGCCTCTACCTCCCGCGCAATAGCCTCGAGCGGTAGTTTACACCGCCCACAGGTGGGACAGGAGATCACAATAGGTCGGGTCTGCCGCAGGCCTAAGGCCTCCAAGACCCAATGGGCCACCCGGACCTCGTTGCCTAAGTCTCCCGTAAGGGAGACCCGCACCGTATCGCCAATCCCCCGGGATAACAAAGCACCCAGGGCCGCTGCGGACCGAATGGCCCCTGCGGGAAACAACCCGGCCTCCGTCAATCCCAAATGCAAGGGATAATCCACTTTCCGGGACAACTCCAAGTTCGCGGTCAACAGCAGATCCACGGAAGTGGCCTTGATGGAAATCACAATATCCTCAAACCCCACCGCCTCCAACAAAGAGACATGGCCAAGGGCACTGGCCACTAGGCCCTGGGCCGTGGGACGTCCGGCTTCATCGAGAAACTCCTTGGCCACGGAACCTGAGTTCACCCCGATCCGGATGGGGATCCCCCTTTCTCGGGCCGCGGCCGCAATATCCTTCACCCGCTTGGGGTCGTTGATGTTGCCTGGGTTCAGCCGCAATTTCGCTACCCCCGCGGCAATGGCCCCCATGGCCAGCTCCCACTGAAAGTGGATGTCCGCCACCACCGGCAAGGGACTCTCCCTTACAATGGTAGGCAAGGCTGCCAGGGCCTTCTTATCCGGTACGGCAACCCGGATAATATCACAACCGAGGGCCGCCACCTCCCGGATCTGGGCCAAGATGGCCTCCACATCCGCGGTGTTAGTGTTGCACATGCTCTGCACAGAAATGGGAGCGCCACCCCCAATGGGGACATCCCCCACATAAACCCGGCGGGTTTTTTCCCTGGGAACCTGGGTCGTCATGATCCTTCCCCCTAGCGTACAATCCGCCCGATATCCGACACCGTGGCGTAGATCATCAGCAGAACCAACAGGAACAGGCCCACCAACATGGCGGTGTTCTGGTATTTGGGCTCAAGTTTCTTCCCCCGCAGCCGCTCGAGGGTAATGAAGACAATATGTCCGCCGTCCAGGATCGGAATGGGTAACAGATTAAACAGACCCAGATTGACGCTGAGCAAAGCGGTAAACCACAAAAGCTCCGGGATCCCCTGCTGGGCATATTCCCCGGTCATGGTGAACATCCCGATGGGACCTGCCACATCCGCGGGGATACCACCGGTAATCATCTGCCCGATCCCCCACACGGTAAGCTTAATCAGAGCCCAGGTAATCTCTACCCCGTAGCGAATCGCCTCCCAAGGGCGCGTGCGGATCCTTTCCAAATAATGAATTCCTATCCGCACCCCCCCTTCGGTGGTCCTGGGGTTCACCTCCAGCTCCAGAAACTCCCCGTCCCGTTCGATCCCGACAATAATGGGGTCGGTACCGGCATCGCCAATCAACTCACTGACTTGTCCTTCTTTGGTGATCCTTTGGCCATTGATCGAAAGGATGCGGTCCCCCTCCTGCATACCAGCAAGGTAAGCCGGCTCCTGGGGTTCCACGTAGGTAACCAGCGGGGGCCATTCCGTAAGCCCAAAGGATACAATGGTCATCAGCAGGGCCGTCAGAACAAAATTCATCAGGGGACCAGCGGCAATGATGCTCAGTTTGCCTAAGTATCCCTTGTCCTCAAAGCTGCGCCCCGGTGGGATGGGCAGGGGTTTTTCCTCTTCATTCAGCTCCTCCTCCATGCCCGCGATCCTTACGAACCCTCCCAAGGGAACGACCCGCAACGAATAACGGGTTTCTTTGCGCTTCCAGGACAACAATTTCGGCCCGAAGCCCAGGGCGAATTCATAGACTAACACCCCGTTCAACTTGGCCAGCAGGAAGTGACCAAACTCATGGAAAAAGACCAACAGTCCAAAGACGACCACAAAGGCCACTACGGTAATGAGCAGATTGCCAAAGACGCTGGGGATTGCAAGTAAATTCATCGGTCTACCTCTTTTCCGAGCAGGCTTTCCACAAAGCTACGCGCCCATTGATCCGCAGCCAGGATATCTTCCAGCCCACAGTCCGGTACCACTTCATGGGCCTCCATGGCCGCCTGGATCGCCCGGGTGATGCTGGGCAAAGAACATTTTCCCCCGAGAAATGAATACACCGCAACTTCATTGGCCGCATTATACACCGCGGGCATGGTACCTCCGACCCGGAAGGCGGCTTCGGCAAGCTTAATCGCGGGAAAAGTCCCGTGATCCACCTCTTCAAAGGTAAGCTGCCCCACCTCCGTAAGTGATAAAACCGGCCGGTCAGCCCCCACCCGCTGGGGATAGGTCAAAGCATATTGAATGGGTACCGCCATATCCGGCAGGCCTAGCTGGGCCAGTACCGAACCGTCCCGGAACTGGACCAGGCTGTGGACGATGCTTTGGCGGTGGACCACCACCTCCACCTGATCCAAGGATAGGCCAAAAAGCCAACAGGCCTCGATAACCTCCAGCCCTTTGTTCACCAGCGTGGCGGAATCGATGGTAATCTTTTGCCCCATGGTCCAGTTGGGATGACGCAAAGCCTGCTGGGACGTCACCCTTTCCAGTTGCTCCGGCCCTAGTCCAAAGAAGGGTCCCCCGGAGGCGGTAAGGATGACCCGCGCCACTTCCTCCGGCGCCGAGCCCTGCAAGCATTGGAAGATGGCACTATGTTCCGAGTCCACCGGTAAAATCTTTACACCCCGCCGGCGGGCCCGTTCCATGACGATGGAACCGGCGGCCACCAAGGTCTCTTTGTTGGCCAGCGCGATATGGGTACCCTGATCGATGGCCGCCAGCGTGGGTCGAATCCCCACCGCGCCCACCACCGCCACCAGACACAGATCCAAGGGGGTGAGGCTGGCCGCGGCCAGCAGTCCTTCTTCACCGTAGAGGATTTCGGTGGAGGTGAAACCCAGGTTTTCCTTCAGGGCCTGGGCGCCCTTGGCATCACCCATCACCGCCAACTGCGGCCGGTATTTTCTCACCTGCTGGGACATCAACTCCACGTTGCGCCCCGCCGTCAGGGCCACCACTTCAAAGCCACCGATCTGGTCGATGACCTTTAAGGCTTGACGCCCGATGGAACCGGTGGATCCCAGGATCGCGATCCTTTTGCCCAAGGAACTGACTCCTTCCTTACATATGGAAGTTTGGCACCAAAATCACGGTACAAACCGCCCGAAGTATAAGTAACAACATGGGGCCTAAAAACAGGCCCACAGAGCCGTAGATGGCCAAACCCAAGTACAGTGAGGCGGCAAACAACAAGGGATGAACCCCCGTGGAACGACCCAAAAGCTGGGGCTCCACCAACTGCCGAAGCAAAACAATAACTGCCAGGTTAACTCCCAAGGCAATGCTCAGCAGTGCCTGCCCCCGCCCTACATGATAAATGATTAAGGGTAAATAGACAACTCCCGGACCAACCACCGGCAGAAACTCCAGTACCCCCGTTAGTATGCCCAAGACCCAAGCGTAGTTAATACCTAGCAGGTGCAACCCCGCGACACTGACTGCGGTGGAAAGAAGCAGAATCACCACCTGGGCCCGCAAATAACCCAAAACGCCGCTGAGCACTTCCCCCTTGATCTGCACAACATAGCCCTGCCAGCTTTCCGGGAGCACCAAAAACAACCACCGGACAAAGTCCCTTTTGTCCCGACTGAGGAAGTAGGCACTGAAAAGGGCCATCATCAGACCGAAAAGAAACTGGGGCAGGCCCCCCAAAGACAACAGCGCCTCTTGGGCTAACTCCTGTAGCTTCAGGTTAAGGGCGGCCAACTGCTTCGTTATTACTTCTGCAACTTGCGGAGGGAGTCCTTTTAAGAATTTCTCGAAAAATATAGACCACTGATCGTACTGAATGATAAGCTCCCGCTGCAGTTCCAGTCGGGCCTGAAGGCCCAAAAGCTCGCCGGACAGGTGGGTCAAAGCACTGACCAGCCCCAGGGCCAAAACAAGGCCCAAGGCCACGAGAACTAGGGTCACCGCGACGTTGCGACCGACTCCCCGCTGCTCGAGATGTCCCACCAGTGGATCGATGACTAAAGCAATAAGGCCCCCACAGATAAAGGGGGCCAGATAAGCAAAAAACAATTTGAGGAGAACAACGATCAGAAGGGCAATGGCAAAAATGAGGGCAACAGCTTTCTGTGCCCGGTGCATAGGCGGTTCACCCCAAAAGCACCGTCACCAACAGATAGGCAAGGGGCGCAGCAAAGATAAGACTGTCGAACCGATCCAATACTCCCCCGTGTCCCGGTAGCAATGAACCCGAATCCTTGACACCAGCGGCCCGCTTCAATGCTGATTCCACCAGATCACCGATCTGTCCTGCGATACCGGCCACCAGCCCCAAAAGGAAACCGATGCCCCCCATATGCCAAAACAGACCCACCAAGCCAGCCACCAACACACCACAGGCCAGGCCCCCCAAAGCCCCCTCCCAGGTCTTCTTCGGACTGATGGTGGGAGCCAAGGGACGTTTGCCTAAGGTAAGGCCGATGAAATAGGCACCGATGTCCTGGGCCCAAATCAGTAATACCAGGGTGATCAGGTAACGGCTACCGTCCCCGAAGGCCCGCAAGAGCCACAAGTAGGAAAACAGGCCCACGTAGATACTACCGAACAAGGCTAAGGCCACCCGTTCCGGGGAGAATTTCGTACCCTTCACCATCTCTTTGATGGCAAAGGCAGCCAAAAGTACGGTCACCACCGCGCCACCGACGGTACCATATTCTTTGTTAATGGTACTAATATATGCTCCGAGAAGCAGGGTTAGGCCACCGAAAATGAGGTCCGCCCGGCTGGGCGCAACACTTAGTTTGTCAAACATCTGACCAAGCTCGTCGGCGGCAATCACGATCAACCCCACCAACAAGAAGAACAAGGGCCAGCCCCCTACGTAATACAACCCCAACAGGATGGGCACACCCACAACCGCGGTGATAATTCTTCTGGAAAGTTGTCCATCGCCCAGCTGCATCTTGCACGGCTCACAAAGGGAGCCGCTCACCTCCCTTTTGAAAATTGCGGCACAACCCTAAAGCTGGCCAAAGCGTCGCTGCCGTCGGCTGTAGGATTCGATGGCCCGGTACAAATCCCGAGGTCCGAACTCCGGCCACGGCACAGGGGTTACGTAAAACTCTGTGTAAGCTATATGCCACAGGAGGAAATTGCTGACCCGGTGCTCCCCGCCGGTGCGAATCAACAGGTCCGGAGCCGGTTGTCCCCGTAGGTACAGGTGCTCTTCAATGAGCTCTTCGTCGATCTCCCCAGGGGAGATCTCGCCGGTTAGAGCCCTTTGCACAATGGCACAAATCCCATCCACCAGTTCCGCCCGACCACCGTAATTGAAGGCGATATTCAAAAACAGAGCATCGTTGTGAGCTGTTTCCCGCTCCGCCCGCTCCAAGCATTCCCGGAGGGAAGAGTCCAAGTCATCCCGGCGCCCGATCACCCGCACCCGTACATTATTTTCGACCAATTCCGGCAAGTATTCGTTTAAAGACTCCTGAAGTAGATTCAAGAGGGCTTCCACTTCCTCCTGGGGCCGACCCCAGTTCTCCGTGGAAAAGGCGTAAACTGTTAGATACTTGATCCCGAGCTCCCCTGCGGTCTCCACCAACTGTCGTAGGGACTGCACGCCCATGCGATGGCCTTCGGTCCGGGAAAGGCCCCGGCCCACCGCCCACCGGCCATTGCCGTCCATAATCACTGCCACATGTGTAGGGATATTCTCAGGCTTTTTCCGTTGGAGAGGCGGCATCAACCGCTTCCACCATGACTTCATATCTCCGGGGGCGACATCCATCCTGCGCCAGGACAGACCCCGCCCTCCACCCCCTCTCCCGGAGGATAGCACACAACCCTTGCCACCAGTCTTTGCTCCTTAGTCCGGGGTATGCACAAAGGGCCCAAAGGGGTTATACTTCCATCTCATGGGCACACACCAGGACAATGCGGTCTTCCTCCTCCCGTTGGGCCACCACCCGCAAAACCCCCGGGCTATGCTCCCCTTTGGGAGGTCGCGTCACCTGAATAATAACAGGATGCCGCCCGGTACAGGCGGCCATCATCCTTTGTGCATCCTCCAGTTTCATGCCTACGAAGGAAAAATCCATTAGATCTCCATAAGCTCCTGTTGCTTCTTTTCCAGAATGCTGTCGATCTCTTCGATGAATTTGTCGGTCAACTTCTGCACATCATCTTGCAGCTTCCGACTTTCATCCTCCGGCAACTCGCCGTCCTTCTCCAAAGCTTTGATCCTCGTGTTGGCATCGCGACGGATGTGCCTGACCGCCACCCGCTTATCTTCGGCCTCCTTGGCCACCAGCTTCGCCAGCTCCTTCCGCCGTTCCTGGGTCAACGGGGGAATGGCAATGCGGATCACATTACCGTCATTGGAGGGCGTCAATCCCAGATCGGCTTTGAGGATGGCTTTCTCAATATCCGCCATGGCGGTCTTATCATAGGGCTGAAGCACCAACAGCTGTGGCTCCGGGGCGCTCACGTTGGCAAGCTGGTTCAAAGGTGTAGGTACGCCGTAATAGTCCACCATGACTCGGTCCAGCAAAGCAGGATTGGCCCGTCCGGTGCGCACCGAAGCAAACTCCCGCTTCAAAGCTTCGATTACACCTTCCATCTTCTTTTGGGCCTCATTAAGTATGCTGTTACTATCCATTCGCCTTCCCTCCCACGAGTGTACCGATCCTTTCGCCAAGGACGGCACGGATAATGTTATCCTCTACATTAAAGTTGAATACCATAATGGGAATCTTGTTGTCCATACACAGGGAAGCCGCTGTGGCATCCATCACCTTTAGGCCCCGTTGAAGCATGTCCATGTGATCTAACTCCTTCAACAGGACAGCCTCCGCGTCATACCGGGGATCCGAAGAATACACTCCATCAACGCCCTTTTTGGCCATGAGGATCATCTCGGCCTCGATCTCCGCCGCTCGCAGCGCCGCCGTGGTATCGGTGGAAAAGTATGGGTTCCCTGTGCCCGAGGCAAAGATCACCACGCGACCCTTCTCCAGATGGCGGATGGCCCGTCGGCGAATATACGGCTCGGCCACTTCCCGCATCTCAATGGCCGTCTGTACCCGGGTCTCCACTCCCAGGTTCTCCAGGGCATCCTGCAAAGCCAAGGCATTAATCACAGTCCCCAACATACCCATGTAATCAGCTGTGACACGATCCATCCCCCGGGCAGAAGCGGGAGCTCCCCGCCAGATATTACCGCCACCGACCACCACCGCGATCTCCACGCCAATTTGCACCACCTTGTGGATCTCCTTGGCAATGAAATTCACCACGTCCAGATCAAGGCCGGTGCCAGAGGCGCCCGCGAGCGCCTCTCCGCTCAGCTTCAGAAGAACACGACGGTAAGCTGGATTCTTCATGGTTTCAACTCCCGGTAGTTATTTTCCTTCCAGCTGCGCCTTCACTTCCTCAGCTAAATTACACTCCCGCTTCTCCAGTCCTTCGCCCCGTTCCCAACGCACAAACCGGCGTACAGAGATGTTCTCGCCCAGCTTGGCCACCAGGGCCTTTTGTACCTCTTCCACCGTCACATCGGGGTCCTTAATAAAGGGTTGCTCCAGGAGACACACTTCTTTAAAGAATTTCTCCAATCTGCCTTCCACAATGCGATCGAGGATCTTCTCCGGTTTGCCTTCGTTGAGGGCAGCATTCCGGTAGATCTCCCGCTCCTTGGCCAGCACCTCTTCGGGCACTTCATCCCGGCTTACATATTTGGGACTAGATGCCGCCACCTGCATGGCCATATCCTTCACAAACTGCTGAAAATCCTCGGTCTTGGCCACAAAGTCTGTCTCACAGTTGACTTCGATCAGCACCCCGATCCGGCCACCCATGTGAATATAAGCATCGACGACACCCTCAGCTGCGGCACGACCGGCCTTCTTCGCCGCATCGGCCAAGCCCTTCTCCCGCAGGATCTGGATCGCCTTTTCCATATCACCGTCGGCGGACAAAAGGGCCTTCTTGCAGTCCATCATCCCTGCCCCGGTCTTCTCTCGCAATTCCTTGACCATTTGCGCTGTAACTGCCATGTCTATGAGCCTCCTCACAAAAAAAGCCCGTGACGACAATGCATCGCCCGGGCCTTTTGTTCTTTGAACTACTCTTCGAGGACACTTGCAGCCTCGTCCTGCTCACCTTGGAACATGTCCTCGGTTACTTCCACGACCTCAACTTCAGGCTCCGGGCTAACCTGGTCTTCTTCGAGTTGAGTATCCTGGAAACCTTCCTTGCCTTCCAATACCGCATCAGCAATGACGCTGGTCAGTAACCGGATGGCCCGAATGGCATCATCGTTCCCCGGGATCACGTAATCTACCTCGTCGGGATCACAGTTAGTATCCACGATCGCCACCACAGGAATTCCGAGCTTGCGTGCCTCCGCCACCGCGATCTTCTCTTTCCGCGGGTCAATGACAAACACTACGTCCGGCAACTCGTACATATTCCGGATCCCGTTCAGGAAACGCTGCAGTTTCGTCCGGGTGTTCACCAGATCTAAAACTTCCTTCTTGGGCCGCACAGCAAAGGACCCATCCTCTTCCATCTTCTCCAGCTTGACCATATAATCGATCCGGCTGCGGATGGTCTGGAAGTTTGTCAGCATTCCACCCAACCAACGTTCATTGACGTAAAACATCCCGCACCGGGTGGCCTCTTCCACCACCGTCTGCTGGGCTTGCTTCTTGGTACCCACAAACAACACGGTGCCACCGTCGGCAACGACATCTCTTACGAAATTGTACGCCTCTTCAATCTTCTTGACGGTTTTCTGTAGGTCTATGATGTAAATCCCATTGCGTTCGGTGAAGATATATTCCTTCATCTTGGGATTCCATCGTCTCGTCTGATGACCGAAGTGAACGCCGGCTTCCAGTAGTTGCTTCATGCCAACTATCGCCATCTCGTCCACCTCCTTTCTCCAGTTGGTTTAGCCTCCGCCTTGTTCTTCCCCAGTTGGCACCCCGCCCGAAGGGCACCCCCAACAGGGTCACAAGGCGTGCGTATTTACACCGTTAAGTAGTATATCACAAAGAGGGTAGGATTACAATAAAATCCTGACAGCTGGAAATCCCTTCGCAACGCCTGGAATAATAGGATTTCAGGTCCCTGATAACACCGTCCAGGATGGTACCAGGTAGCTTTGGCTAACGAAGATTCAGGATAGCCCTTTTCATCAGGAGGCCCAGAAACAATCGTGAACCACAAAGACAGGTCGAAGGGAAGAGGGAGAACCCGCGTCTTCCCCCTCCCTCGAGACAACCACCCAATGCAATCCGATTCCCATCCAGCCTGTTTGACCTACCGATGTTTACCTCACACCTTAATCGGGATTCTCGGTAGCGACAATCTCCTGCATCAGTCTTATATACTCAAGGCCAAACCGCAGGTTTTCGTCCAATTCCTCCCGGGAAAACCGCCCCTGCTTCACATCGTAGGGACTTGCCCACCGGGGCAACGGTTCAAAGGAAATGGCCCCTTGGTAATCAATCTCCTTCAGGGCCCGAATGATCTCTCGCCAAGGTAGTGTACCCAAACCGGGGGCCACCCGGGTGTTATCCGCAAAGTGAATATGCTGGAGCCAATAGCCACCGGCCCGGCGGATGGCCGCGGGAATGCCGTCTCCTTCCTCCATCTGCATGTGGAAGGTATCCCCCATCACCCGTACCTGGGGACTGTTCACCGCTTCTGCCATCCGGATGGCGTCACCGATGGTGTTCACCAAAGACACTTCGTACCGGTTGATGGGTTCGATGGTGATTAGGATCCCTTGGGATGCGGCATACTCAGCACATTTGGCCAGGGAATCCACCACTCTCTGCCAATCCTCCTCCCGGGAGGAAAAATAGGTGGGTTGTCCGACGAGACTGGGCACCACCAACACACTACGAGCCTGCACCTCCACCGCTAGATCGATGCAGGCTTTTACATAATCTACCGCCCGCTGTCTTTCTTTCGCGTCCGGATGACCCAGGGCACGTAGATCATCGGGTGATGGACCGGGGTGCATCCCGCACAGGGAGATAACCTTAAGCCCAAAGTCCCCAGCTAACTGGGCCACTTCCTTCCCGTCATACAAGGCGGGCTCACCCATCAGTTCCACCCCATCGAAACCGATGCCGGCAATCCTCTGGAAAACCTCGGCCAAAGGAGCTTCACCGAAGATCCAGTTGTTGACGTAGCACTCAAACATCTTCTTATTTCCCGACTGCACCATAGACCCTCCCATCGTTATCTTGCCTCACTCTCTAAATACGTCGTTTCCAACTTTATACCTCCGGGCCGGTTAGAAGAGTATGCATTATTCTTAACCCAATTCGCTAGACTTCTCGGCCGTTATTGATCTCCGTTTCAATGCAACAGTGAGCTTCTGAAAACTAACCATGTAACTAGGGCCCAACGGCCATTGGCGTAGCCCACTTGTTCGGCGATGCCTGTTCGATCAGCTTTTGATGACGCGGCAAAATCTGTTCCAGGAAAAGCTCCCTGCTGATCATAGGGCCGATCTGGGTGCCTAAATCCTCGCCAATCCAAAGAAGATCCACTTTTCCTTGGGCGGCCTCCAGAGTACGGCGTGTCACTTCCAGGTCGATTTCAAGCTTCCGGTCCATCAGCCGCAACTGGGCCGGTTCCCGGGTGATGAGGCCTATGAGCACCTCTTCCATCCCCCGTAGCCTCCCGCTGAAATTAATGAAGTCCCCGATCCCCGGACCGCCGATGTAAATTGCGTAGTCTTTGTAGCGTTCACAAAGTTCCACTACGGAGGCATAGTCATAATCCTCAGGCGAGGGCATGGGCCAGGCATCGATGGTAGCTACGTCGGCATCCTTTAGGGGGAAATCGCAATAGTCCATGTAACCACTCTCACCGTATTCTACCCAACGGCTGCGAACTCCCCAGAGGGGACAGACGTATCGGCCCTCCACGGGCTCATGCAACCGGGGACCAATGTACGCTGCACCGACACCCCGAAAATCCACACCAAGAACCTGAAGCAAGCCTTCGTGGTCATCCGGAGCCAAGCCAAAATGGGCTTTGAGTTTACGGTCGATCCCCGGGTTGGCCGCATAGTTAATTGGCACCCGATCCGGTTCCCTGTGCTCAAAGACCCGCCGAACCCGCTCCTTTGAGGTCATTCGTTCCGGCAACCTGATGGTGTGCATAGACTTACTCCCCTTCCGGTTTTTCTGTCTAACCCTGGCGAGGACCCTGCTTCCATTATAGCCCAAGGGAAAGACAGTACAAGGACCGGGGAAAACCAAAAAGGGGACCAAGACCGAGAGTGTACGGGGCTGCAGACTAGCAACAAAAAGGGCAGTAAAAAAATAGGTCAGTGGGAGAAAACTTCCCACTGACCGAAGCATTTACAATACCCGTTGGATTTGGTTACCGATCACCGGATAGCCCGAAAACTCCCGAAGGTGGGAAACCTTAGGATGCCCCTGCCCCCACCAGTCCGCGGCCCCAGCACCGAGGGATGATCCGGCGAACGCCGCAGGATAGTTGGCTGATCCCAGCCCCAATTGGGCCAAAGCCGCTGCAGCGTCGGACTATCCTTAAAGCCTTCAAACCATTGCCAGTCAGTGTCTAACGACCGTTGCCGCACCACCGGTGCCCTGGGGACCACATCAGGCTGGACCCGAGACTGGACCCGAGGCTGCACCCGGGGCAAGACTGGAGTCATAGACCAGACGCGTTGGGGCAACAGTCGGGAATCTTTGAATTCCGGAGTCTTGCTTACTGCGGGATGCTTCTTGGTCACCTGCTCCTTGAGCTTTTCGGTCAGCCGGTGCCAAGCCTCCACACTCTCCCTTTGGACCTCCTGGATTCTCTCCGTCAACTCCCGGGCAGCCTCCACTTCTCCACGTCTTAGCAGTTCCTGCTGTTCCCGCAGTAACTCGGCAAGTTGCTCCTGGGAGCTTTCCCGGGCGGTTTGTACCTCTTCCAACAGATCCAACAGTTCCTGCAATTCTTCCGGTGTCTCTGCCAGATTGTTCAGAGCAAAGAGTATCCGGTTTTCCAGTTGCAGACGCTGAACCTCATTCGCAGAAGCACTTACCACTCCCCCAACAAGCATGATCACAGTAAGTATTAAGGCCAACTTCCTCACAGACATCCTCCTCCCTGATGGTTTTCAACTAGAATCTTACCAAGGGTATTTTAAGAAACTGTTAAGAATGTACATTTCAACCGGTAAAGGAGGAAGCCCCCCAAATCAAGAAGAATTGATTCAAAAAAAACACATGGGAGGAGCGTCGATGCGTCGCATCCTGGTTGTGGAAGACAACTGGGCCGTATGTGAAGTGATCCGTCTATACTTGACCCGTGCGGGCTTTGAGGTACATTGTGTGGGCGATGGACCTTCGGCTTTAAAGATGCTGGAAGAGCCGTGGGATCTCGTTCTTCTTGACCTCATGCTCCCCGGTATACCCGGCGAGGAGATCTGTAGGAGAATTCGGAACAAGTCGGACCTACCGGTGATCATGCTTACCGCCAAGACCGCCTATGAGGACCGCATCAAGGGACTGGCCATGGGTGCCGACGATTATATCATCAAGCCCTTTAACCCCCAGGAAGTGGTAGCCCGGGTGCAATCGGTACTGCGGCGAGCGACTCCGAAGTCCCCGCCGGAGGAAGTCATTCGATTGCCGGGTTTGACCCTAAACTACACCCAACGTAAGGTGAGTACCGAGCGCGGGGTAATCCCCATGACGCCCAAGGAATTCGAACTACTCTGGTACCTGGCCATGAACCGGAACCAGGTCATTAGCCGACGGCAGATTTTCCAGCGGCTTTGGCCCTTTGAGGACCCCGACGAGGGGCTCAGAAGAGTGGATGTACACATCAAGTCCATCCGGGACAAACTCCAGGAAGCCTTGCCGGGTTGCGACTACATCAAGACCGTCCGGGGAATTGGCTATAGATTCGAGGTGGAGCAATGAATTCCATTTTTGGTAAGACCTTTGTTAGCCATCTGGTGGTGGTTCTCGTCACCCTTTTGTTGATCCTGGCCCTGTTCCCCACGTTCTTCGCCCAGATTTTCCTGCAGAAACGTCAGGAACAGCTGGCCAATATGGGTTCTCGGATCGCTGAGGTCCTCGCCACCGAAGGAGCAGGGGCCAGTACCGCATTGCTACGTAGTCTCCACGGTGTTTCCGGTGCGGAGATCTGGGTAGTGAACTCCCAGGGAAAGGTGCTCACCGCCTCGGTAGTACAGAGGATCAATCAGTCCCTGTCGGAGACAAGTCGGCGGCGGCTCATCCAAAACACCACCCAGGTCCAGCGTCAATTCGGCGAAGGCTTTCGTTCTCCGATGATGGTGGTAGCACAGCCCACTGGACCTATTGAACTGCCCTGGGGGACCGCATCCCATGTGCTGTTGTTCACACCGATGCAAGAGATTGACGCCCTGGTAAAACAAACGGTGCGCAAACTGGCTTTACTGGCCTTGCCCCCGGTCTTGTGTATTGTCCTGGTGGTGGCCTGGTTCATGTCCCGCCGGCTGACTAAGCCCTTGGTGGCCATCAGCAACACCGTCCAGGCCATTGGTCGAGGTCAGCTGGGCGCCCAAATCAGTTGTCCGGACAGGGGGGAAATAGGCCTGTTGGCCCAGGGTGTGAATAACATGTCCCGGGAGCTGGCTCGGCTATTCTCCAGCCTCTCCGAAGAAAAGCAACGAACGGAATCAATCATTGCGCACATGTCCGAAGGGGTGCTGAGCATTGATCTGCAGCAAGAAGAGGCCCTGTACAATCACGAGGCCGCCAGCGCCCTGGGTCTACCGTGGGACCACACCCAAACCCTTGACCGCTGTCGAAGCACGGAGCTGTTCTTGACCCTCCGGGACAAGGAGGTCATCTCCATCATCGAGGCCACCATTGAAAAGGGAACCATCCAACGGCAAAGGTTACAGTTGCAGAACAACCGCACTTTCCAGATCACGGCCTCCCCCCTGCAGGCTCCGGATAAAGTAGCCAAGGGCGCGGTGGTGTTGTTGTCGGATATCAGCCAGCAACATCGCTTTGAAGCAAGCCAAAGGGAGTTCTTCGCCAGTATCTCCCACGATCTGCGCACCCCTCTGACGGTTTTGCGAGGCCTGCTGCAAGCCATCAAGGATCAGCTGATTACTGACCCGGAGGAACTGGCGAAACACATAGATGCGATGTACTCCCAAGTCCTGCATCTAATCGCCCTGACCTCCACCCTTTTAGAGGTAGCCCGGCTGGATATGGAAAGTACACAGTTGAACCGGGTCCAGGTTTCCCTGGGGGAATTGGTCGATCAGAATACGGTGCTATTGGAGCCAATGTTGAAGGAAAGGGATGTATCGATCAGCGTGGAGGATATGGAGCAGCTGCCAAGGCTCTTCCTCGATCCAGAAAAGATCGGCAGGGTATTGTACAATCTCTTGGAAAACGCGATCCTCCACTCACCTCCCGGCGGCACGGTGGTAGTGGACTGGAAGAGGGAAGGACCTTACTTGGAACTTGCGGTATCCGATGAGGGACCGGGAATCCCCCCCGGTGACGAACAACGGATCTTCCAGCCCTTCCACAAGGGAACCCTGGATCGTTCCCGCAGCTCCACAAGCCCAGGGTTGGGTCTAACCATCGCCAAGAAATTCGTGGAACTGCACGGAGGTATGATCTGGGCATACAACAAGCCCCTCCAGGGGGCCACCTTTGTGATTCGACTGCCCATAGGCGACGGACAATAACCGCTAAGGTCTAGGAAAGGAGGCAGCACTCCCAGCTCTTCCACAAGCCGAAAGGCCCATCTTCGGGCAAGGAAAAGACTGCCTCCATTAAAATCCCTTCAGGGAAAGGTCGCGCGGAACAACTGGTACTCCACCTGCACCTCAGAAGCCGCCATGGCCCGTTGCAGCACCCGGATTCGACCCATATCACCGTTAGAATACTGACCCTTCTGTTTGGAGAAACCTATTGTGGTATGCTCATCGGTCTGCAGATCCGAAACCTGCACCGGTTGTCCATCCAGTTCGCCGTTCACGTACAGCGCCATGCTCCGCCCATCAAAGGTGGCCACTATATGGAACCACTGTCCAACCGACAACTGTTTGCTACGAACAGGGTGACATCCTGTCGGGCCTCGTTGCTTCTGGAAAGGGTAAGGGTCATGGACGGTGTCAATTCCAAATTAAGGGTTCTGAGCCATACGATGGGTTCCACAGGCCATGATAACCAGACGATCACCAACCCTCAAAAGATTGAGGTGATTACGCAAAGCCTCATCGGCCCACAGACTGCGGAGAAAATCCTCCCCTGTTTGGGGCATGTAATCCATACAAGGCAAGACCTTCACTTGGGAGGCACTCTTGCGCGCCGCCTCCGCGCAGAGCCAAAGATCTTTGTCTGTCAGACCAGATGTCGGTCCAGATATTTGAAAAACTGCTGCCAGTCCTCACGACTGAGAAAATGGGTCCCCGATCGCAGATGATACCCGATCCTGCCTTCGTGGAAGAAATCCCCCGGCTCAGGGAACCGGTTTGGATACACAAGCCCTTGCAAACCCAAAAGCTCGTAAGCGTCACTGGCTGCCACCGCAGCAAGAAATTCGCTTCTAGGATCCGCCCAGGTATCCTCCTCGGCGCTGGAGATATACACAAGTCGGGGAGCCACAGCAGCCACCAGCTGATGCTGATCCACCGGCAATTCCTCTTCCCGCCCTCGGTATTGATGATAGTTCCGACAGAACCAATAGGGGAAAGCCCGAACGATATCCGCGATCCTTTCACCCACCTTCCCCCGGGTAATCGCCGCACCACTACAGCCGGAGTTGTTCACCACTGCGGCACGAAAACGCTCATCCTGAGCCGCCGCCCACAGGGAAGTCTTCCCCAAGCGGGAATGGCCCACGCTGAAGACCCGATAGGGATCCACCTCCTCCAGGGTTAGGGCATAATCCAGCACTCGGCTGGCGGCCCAGGCCCACAGGGAGATCTTCCCCCATTCATTGGGCACATCACTGCGAGGATACATGGCCGCCAGTCCTGAAGTGAAGTTATCCTCACAGTCTCTGCTCACATCCTGGTAACAGAAAGTGGCAATAGCATAACCACTATCCACGATCTCCTCAATAGGACCATACTTGCCGCAGGGATACCTCTCGAAGGCAATGTACACTCCCAGGGGCAGTCTTTCAGCGGAATAGGGCAAAACCAGATGCACCGGGAAGGAAAAGAGTCCCTTGGGGGTTTCAAACTGCAAGGAGATCTCCCTGTGCTCTGCCTTTCCCGCCCAAGCTCTCCTTTCAACCTGGACAACCACACCCTGCACCCTTTGGGGAGGTGGTGGCGCAAACCCGTAGACATGTTCCCTAAATAGGTTCACCAGCTCCTCACGCCGTGCAGACCAATTCTCCGCCGTAGTCCCAGGCAAAAGCACCGGAGGCAGCTGGCGCGCCTGTAGCTCTTCCAAAACCATATGTACTTCTCCTTCCCTGCCATAGCTTATATTTCTGCTTCTACAGTTCGGTGAAAAAGAAGCCACTCCTTCACCATAGAGCCTTGTCAGGTTGACACACCGCTTTGCGGACTCTACAATGTACCCGGAGTATCAAGCCTGCCGGGTATATCAAAACATAGACGGTGTATCCCGCCCGCAAAACAAGAACTGGGTTTCCATGGCCCGGTATCCCGGCGGGCAACCAATAAGCTGTTGGGGATGAAGAACATGCAAGAGCAAAATCAGACACCCACCGTAATCATCTCCGCTACCCACAGTGGTGCGGGGAAGACCACCGTTACCCGTGCTTTGCTTGTTGCCCTGAAAGAAAGAGGACTGGTGGTCCAGCCCTTTAAGATTGGCCCCGATTTCATCGATCCCATGTATCACACCGCAATCGTAGGCCGACCCTCGGTGAACCTGGATCTTTGGATGATGGGAGAAGCTGAGATTCGGAAGGTCTTTGCCCGCTGGACTGCAGACGCCGACGTGGCGGTGATCGAGGGTATGGGCGCCCTGTTCGACGGCGCCAAGGGGACCGATGAGGGTAGTGCCGCCCATCTGGCCAGGATCCTCAACGTCCCCGTCGTTGTGGTCATCGATGTCTATGGCATGACCCGTACCGCCGGTGCCCTCATGGATGGGTTGGACTCCTTCGATCCCGAGGTGCAAATTGCGGGCTTTATCCTCAACCGCTGCGGCCGGCGAGGAAGCCTGGTCCACGCCAACCTAATCAAGGAGGGCATTGGCAACGAACGCTGGAACCGGGTATTATCCGTCATCTGTGACGATCCCCATCTGCGGGTGGCCGAAGGCACCCTGGGCTTAGTTACCCCGTCGCACGATAGCGAAGGCATCGAACAGGAGAACCTTCGTTCCGTGGCTGAGCAGATGGATGTGGAGAGAATCTTTGGAACTTCCATAGGCCAAAGGACCAAGCAGACCTACCAGCCTACCCCTGCCCAAGTTCACGTTCCACGGACCCGCCTGGCGGTGACAAAGGATGCCGCCTTCTGCTTCTACTACGCAGAGAATCTAGCGGCATTGCAGGCCGTTGGGTTTGAGATCGTGGAGTTTTCACCAGTTGCAGGCGATCCCTTACCACCGAATACCCACGCGGTATACCTGGGAGGCGGCTATCTCCCGCCCTTCGCCTCCCAACTAGCGGAAAACAAGAAGTTAGCGGCGCAACTGCGTCAGGCTGCGGTACAAGGTATGCCGATCTATGCCGAGTGTAGTGCTTTGCTTTACCTGGGACGTTCCTTACGAGACTTTAGGGGCAGCACTTATCAAATGAGCGGTGTGTTGCCAATGGATTTCGTCCTGGATGCGGATTATTTGCAAATCCGCTATCTGGAGTTGACCACCCAACAGAATTCTATCTTCGGTCCGGCGGGAACCATCATGCGCGGACAGGAATTCCACCAAATGCGTGTGGAAGACTCGGATCTTACGCCGGGACTCTACCGGGCCAAAGACAGTGAGGGACAAGAACACGTGGGGGGATATCAACAGGGAAATGTGGTAGCAAGCTTAGCCTATGTCTATTTCAACTCCTCGGCCGGTGTTGCAACCCGTTTCCTGAAAGCTGCCCAGGCCTTCCGAAAAGGACAACAGCCTGTAACCTACCATGATTAGCAATGCTGCGGGAAACAAGGGTATTCCTCCTTCACAATTTGCTTGTCTGAAACCGCCCTTTGTACAGGGAAGAAAGCTGTCTGCCCGGGGCAGTCTTATTGGCCGCAAAGAGGTCGCCGTTGCTCTCACACATCAACTGGTTTACTGCACAATCTCTCTGAAACGAATCCACGGGCATCGTTTTTCCGGCAAAAGGCACTCCTAATCGCCCCCTGGGCGATCCGGGTTCAATTTGCTTATGAACCGGGATAAGACCCTTGACCCCGCGCCCTAGTCCCCATATAATATACTTGATGCTTCGGGGCGGGGTGAAAGTCCCCACCGGCGGTGAAGCAGCCAAAGAGCTGATGAGCCCGCGAGCGTAAGCTGAACCGGTTAGAACCCGGTGCCGACGGTATAGTCCGGATGGAAGAAGCGGAATTCCAACATATCGCTGCTTCTTTTTGCCCCCCGAAGAGGGGCAATTTTTTTGCCCTCCAGCATCAGAATTATTTGAGCATGGAGGTATGTGCAGTGAAGAAAGTCATGTCAGTCCACCAAATGGCAACCCTGGCCATGCTGGCCGCGATCTCCGTCGTCCTCATGTACTTAGTGCGTTTTCCCCTCTTTCCTTGGGCACCGTTCCTGGAATACGACATGGCGGACGTACCCATCTTAATTGCCACTTTCCTCTTCGGACCGGTTAGTGGTGTACTACTCACCATCGTGGTGTCAGTGATCCAAGGGTTGACGGTCTCTGCCAGTAGTGACTGGATCGGAATCTTGATGCACATCATCGCCACCGGTAGTTTCGCGGTGGTGGCAGGGTTGTACTACCAGTTCCAGCGCACACGGGTAGGCGCCCTCATCGCTTTAATCCTAGGTTCCTTGGCCAAGACATTGGTCATGATCCCCTTGAACCTCATTTTCACCGTCCATTTTCTCGGGAAACCCAGGGAAGTGGTGGTGTCCATGCTTGTGCCCACCATCATCCCCTTCAACTTGCTGAAGGCGGGTATCAACTCGGTGGTAACCTTCGTGGTATACAAGACCGTGTCCCGCTATGTAGACCGGCTTGCGGCCCTCGAGTCCGCAAGGGTCAGCAACCCAAAATCAACCCGCGGTTAGATTGAGTAAAAGGGGGCGGTTAAACCCCGTCCCCTCTCACCACCGTAAGTACCCCGGCAGTTCACCAGGCCTAACGCTTTTCCTGCTCAGTTCCAGAAGTCTTAGACAGACTGCCCCACGTTTCAAGCCTATGAACGGGCAACCTGGATCTTAGCGTGATTGTTGAAGGACTTTTCCGATGGTTGAAAAACTCCTTTTTGAACGCAGAAGGCGAATTTGCCGTGAGAGTGGGGATTAAGCCTTGGTGGATATAGCTACAGCCGTTGTCACCTACAGAACGCCGGAGTTAGTGCGCAGGCTTTTAGAAGCGGTGGAACGGGAAGTGAGAGATTTTAGTCTGAACATCAGGCCTGTAGTCGTGGACAACGCTTCGGGGGATGACACCTTAAAACGGATCACCAGGTTTCATCCTCGTACCTTCACGGTGGCGAATCCCAAAAACCAAGGCCCCGCGGTGGGATTTAACCTCGCCGTTGACGAGACTCTAACCTTTGCACCCACTTACATCTTAGTAACCAATAGGGATACGGAACCGGTTTCCGGCAGCCTGTTTCGCATGTTCAAGTTCCTTGAGGAACACCGGCAGATTGACGGCGCTACCAACCGACTTCTCAATTCCGATGGTTCTCCACAGAGGCAACGACTGAGTATCTATCCTCAAGCTTTCCGAAGTCCTATCCTCGTGATCCCAAGGCGGCTCCGACCTGTATCTGGACACGTATAAAAAGGCGCTACATCGGATGGAAGAAGAGTGCCACATCCAAAGGGATCCCCAGATCCCCTGGTTTATGGAGCCTCCGATTGATGGGTTTAAGCTCGACGAAAGCAAGAGCACTGGGTCTTCCGGCTGAGCAGCGCTAAGCAGAATGAAGAGCATTTGCTTTACTCTCGGCAGCCTTCGCTAGCAAGGACTTTGGTTCCTGTTCGTCGGGCCGGAGGTTTGCCGCCCACTTCCTTCAGATTCCACCCCACCGTGGACACCCTTGTGTTCAGCTACAGCTACCGCTACCTTCGCCCTTCGAGACTCTCGCCCTAATACACGCGCTGGGCACGCAAAATCAAGCCCAAGGTTACTGCCTTGGGCTTAATTTTCACAAAACATACCGGCTCAAGTCGTGATCCTCAACAATATCCCCCAGTTTCTCCTGAACATATTCCTTCGTAATAGTCACCCTCTGACCGTTCAATTCAGGAGCAGCAAAGGATAAATCCTCCAGTAGTTTTTCCATGATGGTATGCAGACGCCGGGCGCCAATGTCCTCGGTGCGCTCGTTGACAAGCCGGGCGATATACGCGATATGGCGGATGGCCTCCTCAGTAAACTCCACCGTCACCCCTTCGGTGGCCAATAGGGCCTGATACTGCCTGATCAAAGCATTCTTGGGTTCGGTCAGAATCCGGACAAAATCCTCTTCGCTCAGGCTAGACAGTTCCACCCGGATGGGGAACCGTCCCTGCAGTTCGGGAATCAGGTCCGATGGTTTGGCCACGTGAAAGGCACCGGCGGCAATGAACAGGATATGATCCGTCCGCACCGGACCCCACTTGGTCATCACTGTAGAGCCTTCTACCACGGGCAGGATATCCCTTTGCACCCCTTCCCGAGAGACATCGGGACCGTGGGTGGGGCCCGTATGGGCGATCTTGTCTATCTCATCAAGGAAGACGATGCCTGCTGTTTCCACCCGGTTGATGGCTTCGGCCACCACTTCATCCTGGTCCAGCAATTTCCGGGCTTCCTCCTGAAGAAGCAATTGCCGGGCCTTTTTCACCGGGAGTCGTCTTTTAACTTTACGTTTGGGAAGCATATCTCCGAGGACATCCTGGAAGTTGACACCCAGTTCCTCCACCCCTGACTCGGTGAAAATCTCAAAGACCGGCAGGGAACGATCCTCTGTCTCCAGCTCCACCAGGTGCTCCTCCAATTCCCCATTCTGCAGCCTGGCACGCATTTGCTCCCGCAGTCTTCCAGGATCCTCCTGGGCCTCTGCTTCCACCGTCTCCTGGGGACTACCCTCTCGTCCCGACAACTGCAGCAAAGCATCAAAGGGAGTACGGGGGCGTTTGGGCCGGGAGCTGGGTACCAACAGGTCTAACAGCCGCTCCTCCGCGGCAACCTGGGCCTTCTCCTCCACCTGGGCCATCTTCTCCGTCTCCACCATTTGGATGCTAACCCGGACCAGATCCCGGATCATCGACTCCACATCCCGCCCCACATAGCCAACCTCGGTAAACTTGGTAGCTTCCACTTTGATAAAGGGTGCATTGGCCAATTTGGACAGGCGCCGGGCGATCTCCGTCTTCCCCACCCCAGTGGGTCCAATCATCAGGATGTTCTTCGGCACCACTTCATCGGCCAACTCTTCGGGAAGCTTTAGACGCCGGTATCGATTCCGCAACGCGATGGCCACTGCCTTTTTGGCACTTTCCTGGCCCACAATGTACTTATCCAGTTCGGCCACGATTTCCTTCGGGGTAAGTTCCATCTTTACGCGCCTCCTGACAGCTCTTCCACAGTGATATACTCATTGGTGTAGACGCAGATGCTGGCAGCGATCCGGATGGCCTCCTTCGCTATCTCCGCGGCAGACAAATCCGTATATCGATACAACGCCTGGCACGCCGCCTGGGCAAAGGGGCCCCCAGAACCAATGGCCACAAAGTCATCATCGGGCTCAATGATTTCCCCGGTCCCCGAGATAACAAATAAACGCTCCCGGTCCATCACCACCAGAAGGGCCTCCAGCTGGCGCAACATGCGATCAGTACGCCACTCCTTCGCCAGTTCCACCGCGGCCCTGGTCAAGTTGCCGTGGTATTGTTCCAACTTCGCTTCGAACTTGTCAAAGAGGGTAAAGGCATCGGCGGCGGTGCCCGCAAAACCTGCCAGAACCTTCCCTTGGTAAAGGCGCCGCACTTTCTTCGCCTTATGCTTCATGATCATCTTTTCACCGAAGGTGACCTGACCATCACCGGCGATGGCCGCGGCACCGTCCCTTTTCACCGCCACAATGGTGGTACCATGAATATTCAGCACTGGGATCCCTCCCTATCGGCGCGGGTGAGCCAGGTTATGCACCAATTTCAGATGATTCCGATCCACCCGGGTGTAGTTCTGGGTGGTGGACAGCTTTTCATGCCCCAATAGTTCCTGGACACTCCGCAGATCACAACCACCCATCAAAAGCTGGGTGGCACAGGAGTGCCTTAGGGTATGGGGTGAAACGTCGCTCCGGGCTAAGGCAGCCTGGGCCCGATTCTTCACGATCTTTTGGATCCCCCGCGGCGATAATTCTCCTCCCCGGTAATTCAAGAAAAGCGCCGTGGTCTCTTGATGTCCCTTAACCAAGAGCTCCTTGCGGCCATGGTTGATATATCGCTCTAACGCCTCCGCGGCTTGACGCCCAAAGAGGGCCAACCGCTCCTTGCGCCCTTTGCCGAACACCCGTAATTGCTTTTGCCCCAGGTCTACATCGGTCAACCGCAGACCCGCTAGTTCCCTCAAGCGGATCCCGGAGCCGTAGAATAGCTCTAGGATAGCGCGATCCCGCTGACCCAGGGGGGTGTCGTCGCAGGAGTCGATTAACACAGCCAGTTCACTGTCCTTTAGGACCGAGGGCAGGGGCCGCTCGGTCTTCGGCCGGGCGATTTGGCGGGTGGGGTTTTCCCGGACGATCCCCCTGATGAACAGAAAGGTAAAAAAGGCACGGAGGGCGGCCAGTTTCCTACCAATAGTGGTCTTGCTCAAATCCTGTCGCCACAGGGAGGCCAGATACCAACGAAGCAGTTGGGGATCGAGCTGTTGCGGATCCACCTTTTTGCCGTCAAACCACTTCAAAACAAAGTCATGAAAGTCTCCCACATCCCGGGCGTAGGCGGCGATGGTATGGGGACTATAGTTGCGCTCCACCTGCAAGTATTGGATGAACTGATCGATGTAGCTATCCACTTAACGTTCCCACCCTAGGGCCGGTACTTACACTCCTTGTTGTTGCAGATCACGTAGGTCTCGCCCTTCTGCTGCCGTTTGACGAGGATGTCACCGCACGCCGGACATTTCTCCCCGGTGGGCTCAGCCCAACTGGTAAAGTCACAATCCGGATAATTAGCACAGCCAAAAAACTGCCGTCCCCGCTTGCTCCGCCGCTTTACGATCTTTCCACCGCAATTGGGACAATTGACGCCGATCTCCTCAAGCAAGGGCTTCGTATTACGACACTCAGGGAAACCCGGACAAGCCAAGAAGGGACCAAAGCGACCGTGCTTAATCACCATGTTCCGGCCGCAGTTTTCGCAGATCTCGTCGGTCACCTCGTCGGCTAGCTCCACTTCCTCAATGGCCCCCATGGCCCGTTGGAGCGACTCCTCAAAGGGCTGGTAAAACTCATCGATCACCTGGATCCAATTGGCCTTATCCAGTTCGATGGCGTCTAGTTTCTCTTCCATCTGGGCCGTAAACTCCACATCGACGATATCGGGAAAGTGTTCCGTGAGGATCGAAACCACGATCTGCCCCAATTCCGTGGGCACAAACCGTTTTTCCTCCAAGACGACGTATCCCCGCTTCTGGATGGTCTGGATGATGGTGGCATAGGTGCTAGGCCGACCAATTCCTAACTCTTCCAGGGTTTTTACCAGCATCGCCTCCGTATACCGGGGCGGCGGACTGGTGAAATGTTGCTCTGGCTCCAGCTTCGTGCATTTTAGCTTTTCTCCCTCTTCCAAGGGAGGCAGGATCTCCTCGGTAAAGGTGTAGTTGCTCAAAGCCTTGGTAAAGCCCGCAAAGCGCAGGGTGGATCCGGTGGCTCGGAACATGTAGTCCTTCGCCTCAATATCCACCGACAGCACATCGAAGAGTGCGGGAGCCATCTGACTGGCCACAAACCGCTCCCAAATCAGTTTGTACAGCCGATACTGATCCCGGCTCAAGTATTCTTTCACCTGGTCCGGCAACAACTCCACACTGGTGGGCCGAATGGCCTCGTGGGCCCCCTGGGCTGTTGCCCGGGATTTGTATACCGGCGGCGTCTTTGGAACGTATTCCGGTCCGTAAAGGTTCTTGATCAGGTTCGCCGCTTCCCTTTGGGCCTGCTCCGCCACCCGGGTGGAGTCGGTCCGGATATAGGTCACTAGACCAACAGAACCGGCACTACCCAATTCCAAACCCTCATAGAGCTGTTGGGCAATGAGCATGGTTTTCTGAGCCCCAAAGCCCAGTCGCGTGGAAGCGTCCTGTTGCAGAGTACTGGTGGTGTAGGGCGCGGCGGGTTTGCGCTGCCGCTGCCGGGACTTCACCGCGGTCACGATGTACTCTGCCTTCTCCAAGTCTACGAGGACCTGCTTGGCCGCGGCCTCGTCCTTCATCTCAAACTTTTTCCCCGCCTTGCGGCGCAGTTGGGCTTGGAACTTTTGCCCATCCTTGCGGAGAAAATGGGCGGTAATGTTCCAATATTCCTCGGGGACAAACTGTTCAATCTCCGCCTCCCGATCACAGATCAGCCGGACTGCCACCGACTGCACCCGTCCGGCACTGAGACCTTTTCTGACTTTTGCCCACAACAGCGGACTCAGCTTATAGCCCACCAAGCGATCGAGGACCCGACGGGCCTGCTGGGCATCCACCCGTTTTTGATCCACCTGTCGGGGATGTTTCAAGGCCTCCTGGACCGCCTGTTTGGTAATCTCATGGAACTCAATGCGGATGGGCTCATTCGGGTCTAGATTCAAAACCTGGGCCAGATGCCAGGAAATAGCTTCCCCTTCCCGGTCGGGGTCTGTGGCCAGTAGTACCCGATCTACTTGTTTTTGGGTCTTCCGCAGTTCTTGCAAGATCGGACCCCGCCCGCGGATGGTAATGTACTTGGGCGTATATCCGTTCTCTATGTCAACCCCCAGCTGACTGCGGGGCAGGTCACGAACATTACCTTGGGATGCTTTGACCACATAGTTTCTACCCAGGAACTTACTAATGGTCCTGGCCTTCGCTGGGGATTCCACGATAACCAGCGATTTCGACACACTGCCACCTCCAAAACTGGCACAAAAACTGTCAGTTTAACTGACCAAGAATCTTATCCTTGGAGCCGGGCCCGAAGACGGGGGTGGTGGCCAGCAAAATCGCACGGCCTTCATCCTCCACCACTTGGCTGAGGATCCACTTCAGTTCCCGCACCCCCACTTCCTCCAGCTCCAGGATATCTACTTCGGTCAGAATCGCCTCGAATTCATCAGGGGTAAGGAGCTTTGCGCTATATAGTCTCAACAACCATTCCTGGGCATCTTCCCTGAGTTTGGCCCGCTCCTGGGGCGACAAAACCCGGATGGCATCGCCGTGACAGTCGACCACCTCACGCCGTTGCATCTTCTCCTTAAGGATCTCTGGAAGACTTAACACAAACTGAAAGGCTGTATCAATGTCTTCCATGGCATAGCCTTGCTTGATCAGGTCCTGGACCATATCGATGCCGTCGCTGTCCTCATTATCCATTAATGCATATTCGATCATGTTCATGACAATTTCGATGACTTTCCTGCTCATCCTCCGCCACCCCTTTACAGGCAAATTGTAGCGTTGCCGCAGCACCGAGACTCCAGCGCCTTTGGAATCACTTACCAGTACATTTTCCTTACCGATTATATCAGAAGGCTGGGGAAATACAAGTTAGTGTCAAACGCTACAATCGGCCCGAGATCACCCCGTGTCTAAATCATTGTCCATAGGAGTGCGGTTTTCCTTCTTTCCCTCCTTGGAATTTCCGGACAGAGCAGGGCTCAGTCGTCATCGGTTTCAAATTCTTTACTGAGACCCTCTAGGATCTCCCGTAGTTCCTCTTCCCACTGCAGTTCGTAATGCTCTAGATCCCGCTCGTTGACCAGGGAGCCACAAAGGCAATTACTACATTCCAACCCCCAGGTCTCCCCCCGCTTACCCTTGACAAAATGGGGGGCGCTAGCATGACAGATGGGACAAGTATACATCCGCGCTTGGGTGACGCCCGGTAACACGACAATTACCCCTTTCTACCTCCGAGTTGTTGTTGGTCAGCCTTAGCTTACGCCAGATTGCCCGAAGCTAACCCTGCCGGACAATGTGCCAAAAACCACAAGCTTCCCCTCGGAAAAGGGCTTAAGAATAACCACTGCTGGTAATACTATGATCATGAATGGAGAAAGGTATCACATTTTGCAGGTCATCCGCCCCGTGGCCGGCGGCATGCGCAAATATATCCTAGACCTCTTGGCCCATAGCACCAGGGAAATCTTTCGGCACACGGTCTTCGGTCCCGAGGATCCCGCCCTGGCCGCAGAGGTTCACACCAGGGGAGCAGAGTACTTGACTGCGGATTACCGGCGCCCCCTTTTGGCCGCGGGCCAACTGCGTCGGTCCATTCAGGACCTTCGGCCCCAGCTGATCCACAGCCACGGGTACCAGGCCTGTGTCCTAACCCAACTGGCCACCTGGGGGCTAGGGGTGCCCAAGGTAGCCACCCTACACAACATGCTCTCGCCCCGGGATCTTTGGGTCTTTCGGTTCACCCAGCGGGTGCTGCCCCGGTACCGGCAATTCATTGCGGTGTCCCCACCCCTCGGGCAGATGCTAGCCCCTTTAGGCCCGGTGGAGGTTCTCCTGTGGGGCGTGGAATCCCAACCGGCCCGTAGTCCTGGGGGACAAGAGATGGCAAAGATCCTGGTGGCTTCCCGGATGCTGCCGGGAAAGGGAATCGAGACCTTCCTCCAAGCCCTCGCCCAGTTGGAAGGGTCCTGTCCCCCGCCGTACGTGGTGGACTTGGCCGGCAGCGGTCCAGCCCTGGAAACCTACCAGGAACTAGGGCGCCAGTTGAAACTGGATCACCGGCTGCGGTGGTGGGGTTATGTGGAAGATATGTCCCGGTTTTGGCGGACCGCCGACTTGGTGGTCCTCCCCTCCCACCAAGAGGGTCTGCCCCTTACTTTGCTGGAAGCCATGTCCTGGGGAGTCCCCATCATCGCCACTGCGGTGGGGGGCATTCCCCAGGCCCTAGATTACGGAAACTGCGGCACCCTGGTTCCCGCCCAGGATGTGGAAAGCTTAAGCCAAAGAATCGGGGAGTTTTTGCAGGATCCTAGGCCCTTTTGGGCGTTGGCCGCCAAGGCTCGCCACAGGCAACAGGCCCTGTTCAGTGTGTCTAGGGCCGTACAAGCCCAAGAAGGGATCTATCGGGCCCTTTTGAGGTGATTTATCCATGGCAAAACGGATCGTCGGTGTGGTTTTGACGCTGATACTCTTGTGTCCCGGGGCCCTTGTCCGGGGGGAACAGGTGGTGGTTGTACTTCTCAGTTTCGTTGACATTGAGGATATCACCCCCGCAGAGACACCAACCCTTTGGCAGCTGGCCAACCAGTATACCGCAGGACTAATCAATAACCGTACAGGCGGAACGTTAAACCTGCCCAATGCCTACGGAACTTTGGCGGCAGGAAGCCGCATGCGCACCGGCCCCCAGGCGGAACTGGCCCTGGAAAGAAGGGAGTCGGTGGGAGGGATCACTGCCGAAGAGCTTTGGACCTCTCTCCAGGGAGGACTGCCCGCGGGGGAAGTGCTCTTGCCCTTCATCGCCCAGACCAGCGGTCAAGGGGCTTTGCTGCCCTATCCGGTGGCCCCCTTCGCCCTGGGGCAGACCCTCCGGGACCATGGCCTCGTTAGCGCAGTGGTAGGCAACGCAGATGTGGGCACCCAACGGCAACGGGCCCATGTCCTCATCACCACCGACGACACCGGCGTCACTCCCCGGGGACAGTTGCGGGACGTACTCCTTGGGGACCCGACCTGGCCCTACCTTTACCGCACCGACTATGAAAGACTCCTGGGAGCCTGCCTAGACCTGCTGGAGGAGACAAGTCTTTTGGTGGTGGAACCGGGGGATCTGGTGCGGCTGATGGCCACCCAGCAGCAGATTTCCCCAGAGCGTTTCCGGGAACTTCTCCATCTCAGCCTGAGGCGCCTGGACCAGTTTGTCCAGCAGCTATGGGATGCTCTCCCCCCCAATACCCTTTTGGTTCTACCCAGTCTAGTCCCGCGGGAGGAGCCGTCCCTCTCGCCGGTCATTGTGGCCGGACCCGGTTGGGAAGAGGCAATCATCTTTTCCCCCACCACCCGGCGGGAAGGTTTGGTGGCCAACTATGATCTCACCAGCACCATCCTGGCCTTCCTGGATCTACCGGTGCCCAAGGAGGTGGTGGGATTGACCATCACACCAAAACCGGCACCACCGGACAAAATGTCGGTCCTGATCAATATGAAGGAACGGGCTCGCACCATGAACCTGCATCGGGCCACTCTGATTAGATTCTTCATTGGTCTGGTCATCGGCACCTTTTCCCTGTATACGTTACTCCTTTTGATCCACCTTTTGACGGGGTGGGTCCTGTGGGCCTTTCGGGTGTTGCTGTTGGTGATCGCGGCGATCCCCTTAGCCTTACTCTTGGTCAGTCTTCTCCCTTTGACGGGTATCCCGGCGCATCTTCTTTTCATCTGTCTTTCCGCCGGATTTGTGACCCTGGTGGCCAGTGGGTTTCGGGCCCATCCCCTCGATCCCTTTTTGTTCATCCATCTTTTGACCACCGTGGCCCTCTGGGTGGAGATCCTTGTCCAAGGGGTCCATTTTCCCTATTCTCCCCTGGGCTATGATTTTATCGGTGGGGCGCGCTTTTATGGCATTGGTAATGAATACATGGGGGTGCTGGTGGGTACTTCCCTACTGGGCTGTGCTTTGCTCTTGGAAAGAGGTAAAGACAAATTTCCACTCCCCCTTCTTTGGTATGGGGTGGTGGGCATCCTGGGGCTTTCGGCCTTCGCCATTGCCGCCCCCAATTTGGGGGCCAATACGGGCGGGGCCATCACCGCGGCCATGGGCGGGGTATTACTCCTTTGTTTCCTAAGGTGGGGCCGTTTCCAATGGAAACATCTAGTGCTGGCGCTCTTGGCTACTGGGGGTCTGTTGGGCTTTATGGGACTGGTGGATGCCCTGTTGGGACAGGAGGGCGCATCCCATTTCGGCCGCTTCGCCTATAGTCTACTCCAAGGGGACTTCAAAGTGGTCGCCAGTACCATCCTTCGGAAACTGAACACCAACCTGAAGCTGGTCCGCTACACCATTTGGAGCCAGGTGCTGCTGGTTTGTTTGGGGGTGACTGGGCTACTCATGATCCGACCCCCGGCAATCTTCCAGACCTTGGCAAAACAACACCCTCACATTGCAGCGGGGATCAAGGCGGCAGTGATCAGTACCTTTGTTACCTTCCTGGTCAACGATTCCGGGGTGGTGAGTGCCGCCACTTTACTGGTCAGTGTCACCCCCACCTTCCTGTATCTGGTGGGACTACAGGTACAAAAAGAGGCTAGGAGCTAAGGTCCAGGGTGGTCTGTTGGAGCTGTTGGCAGAAGGTGCGGCGGTGTTGGGGGCAAAGGCCTAAAGCCTGAATCGCCGCGATATGCTCCTTGGTGGGGTAACCCTTGTGTTTACTAAACCCGTAGCCCGGGTATTCTTGGTCCAAGGCGACCATGATCCGATCCCGTTCCACCTTGGCCACGATGGAGGCCGCGGCGATGGAAAGACACAGGGCATCCCCCTTCACCAGGGCAACCTGGGGGGCCATATCCAGCCTAGAGACCCACAGTCCGTCCACCAAGAGAAGATCGGGCTGTACTCCACTGTCCACCACCGCCTCTACCATGGCCCGGTGGGTGGCTTGGAGAATGTTGATCCGATCGATGACCTCGGGCCAAACCACCCCTAAACCCACGGCCAGGGCCTGGTTACGGATTTGGTCATACAAAACCTCCCGTCGGGCCGCGGTGAGGGTCTTGGAATCCTGTACCCCAGGGAGATTTGCCTGCGGAGGCAAGCAGACGGCGGCGGCCACCACGGGGCCCGCCAAGGGACCCCGGCCCGCCTCGTCCACCCCCACTATGTACCGCATACCCGCTTGAAAGTACTCATGTTCAATGACACTAAGCTCCAAGGGACCAACCTCGATTCCGGAAAACAAAAGTAGGGGGTAACCACCCGGCTACCCACCCTACTGCTGCTTTTCTTCCATTTCCTTGAAAATCTCGGGAATTCGTATCAAACCTAACCGGGAAGGTGGCCAATAGCTGATGATTGCCCTGCCGACGATCAATTCCCGTTTCACCATCCCCACGTCGGGATACCGGCTGTCGTCACTGTTGGTCCGGTTGTCACCGAGGACAAAGTAACAGCCTTCGGGAACCGTTTGGGGACCAAAGGTGGGCGCGCCATACATCCCCCGGGTGGGCCCGATGATGTAATCTTCCTCCAAGGGCACTCCGTTCAGGTAAAGCACATTATCCCGGATCGCCACCACATCACCCGGAATCCCGATCACCCGTTTGATGAACTTCCGGGAGGGATTGCTGGGGTATTTGAATACCACGATCTCCCCCCGCTGGGGATCTCGAAATCGATAGGTGAGTTTATCCACAAAGAGGCGCTGTCCGTCGGTCAAGGTCTGTTCCATCGATTGTCCCTGCACCAAGAAGGACTGGACGATGAAGATCACGATAAACAGACCCAGGGCAACCGCAATGACTAGAGCTTCGATAAACTCCATTAACTCCGATTTCTCCACCTGTCCCACGGTATCACCTATCTCCTTTCCTTGATCCGGGCCGCCTTACCACGTCTGGACCGGAGGTAGTACAGTTTGGCCCGACGTACCTTACCCAGGCGTACAACCTCGATCTTGGCAATGCGCGGAGAATGCAACGGCAACGTCCGCTCCACACCGATACCTTGGCTGATCTTCCGGACGGTGAAGGTCTCCCGCAAGCCGCCGCCCCGGCGCTTGATTACCACACCTTCAAAAACCTGGATCCGTTCCCGTTCGCCTTCCACAACGCGCAGGTGCACCCGCACGGTGTCTCCCGGTCGGAATTCCGGTATATCCTCTCGCAGCTGTTCCTGTTCAATGGCTCTAATCAATTCCAATCTACTCACTCCCTGCTTATGTCTAACTTAACCCTTCTTCCTGGCGTATCTCTTCCAGAAGTCTGAAATCCTCTTCCTGTAAATCGGCTTTCTCCAAAAGATCCGGTCGTTTCAGCAACGTTCTCCGCAGGGACTCCTTCCGCCGCCAGGCTTCGATCTTGGCATGATGGCCACTCAGCAAGATCTCAGGCACCGCGCGCCCGGCAAATTCCCTGGGTCGGGTATACTGGGGATACTCCAATAACCCATGGGCAATGGAGTCGTCTAAGGCCGCCGCTGGTCCGCTGCCCAAAACTCCGGGCAACAGGCGGCACACCACATCCACCACCACCATCGCGGGAAGCTCTCCCCCGGTGAGGACATAGTCCCCAATGGAAATCTCACGGTCAATATATTCATAAACCCGTTCGTCCACGCCTTCGTAATGGCCACAGATGAGTACCAGGTGCTCTTTGCGGGCCAGTTCCCGGGCGATGTCCTGGGAAAAGACCTGGCCTTGGGGCGACATCAGCACAGTCTCCCGCTCCAGATCCGCCCGTTTTGCGCAGACATGCTGCAGGCCGTAGACGATGGGTTCCGGCTTCATGACCATCCCCGCCCCACCACCGTAGGGATAATCATCGGTCATACGATGCTTATCCTGGGCGAAGTCCCGGATGTTCCACAGCTGAATCTCCACGATCTCCGCTTCCCTGGCCCGCTTAATCATACTATGGTCAAAGGGCCCTGTAAACATCTCGGGAAACAGGGTCAGAATATCAATCTTCACAGCATCACCACACGCTCCATCAATCTACAAGCCCGGGAAGCAGGCGGACGGTAATGGTCCCTGTGGAAAGATCGAAGTCCCTGACCACATCCCTGATGGCCGGCAACAGAATCTCCTGTTTCTTGCCCTTCACCACATAAACATCGTTGGCCGCGGTGGTCAGCACATCCACCAACTCACCGATCTTCTCCCCCGTGTCGGTAACCACCGTACATCCGATCAACTCGAAGACGTAGTAACTCCCCTCGGGCAAGGGCACCAGCTCTTCCTTGGGGATCTTGACGTAGGCCGTCCGCCACACATTCGCCTCATCGAGGGTGTCGATCCCCGCCAGCTGCAACAACTGGTCCCCCTGGTGTTCCCTGACCCGTTCCACCGGGAACGCCTCAATTCTCTCCCCTTTGGTCAGGTACACCCGCTCCAGAAGGGAGTAGCGATCGGGAAAGTCGGTCAAGACCTTCACCCGCAGCTCCCCGTTGATGCCGTGGGGCCTGGTGACCACCCCGATGGCGATGAGCTCGTCGTTACTCAACTTGGCTACCCTCCGTCGCACCTACCTAGTCGATGATCTCCACATGGTAGGTCTTGTCTTCCTTGGACGCGGCTGCTTTCACCACGGTCCGAATCGCCTTGGCGATCCGTCCCTGCTTGCCAATCACCTTACCCATGTCTTCGGGGGCTACCGTAAGTTCCAGGATCACCGATTTCTCGCCAGCCACAGGATTGACCCGCACCTCATCGGGCTGGTCTACCAATGCCTTTGCGATTGTCTCCACTAGTTCCTTCACTTTGTCCATCCCCCTCTACCCCTCTGTCACTTAAGCCTTTCTTAACTCTTTAAACCGCTGCATCACTCCGGATTTCTCCAGCAAGCGGCGGGCGGTGTCGGAAGGTTTCGCCCCTTTCATGAGCCAATCGATGGCCTTCTCCTCATCGATGTTAATCTGCGCGGGTTCCGCAATGGGATCGTAATGGCCGATGGCCTCGATGTAGCTACCCTGCGGAGCCTTCGCGGAGTCGGTCACCACCAGGCGGTAGTATGGTCTCTTCTTCGCACCCATTCTGCGCAATCTAATTCTTGCTGCCAAGCTGTTCACTCCTTAATATACATTGATTTGATCTACTGGAAAAATGCACGCATCTTTCCCCGGGGTTTTTTACCCTTCTCTAGGGCCCCCAACTGCTTCATCATCTGCTTCGTCTGTTTGAACTGTTTGAGCAGACGATTCACATCCTGCACCGTGGTCCCACTGCCTGCGGCGATGCGCTTGCGCCGGCTTCCGTCGATGATCTCAGGGTTGTTCCGCTCGGCGGGCGTCATCGACTGGATAATGGCCTCGATGGATTTCATCTGCTTTTCATCCACCTCAAAGCCCTGCAGGCGCTTGGCCTGGGAAAACCCAGGGATCATCCCCAGCAGCTGGTCCAAGGGACCCATCTTCTTAATCTGCTGCAGCTGCTCGAGGAAATCCTCCAGGGTGAACTGGGCGGTGAGGATCCGTTCCCCGAGCCGGCGGGCCTCCTCCTCGCTGATGGCCGCCTCCGCCTTCTCGATGAGGCTCAAGACATCCCCCATCCCCAGGATCCGGGACGCTACCCGGTCCGGGTGGAAGACCTCCAGGGCATCGGCCTTCTCCCCCATCCCCACAAACTTAATGGGCTTACCGGTCACCTCTTTAATGGAGAGGGCCGCCCCGCCCCGGGCATCACCATCGAGCTTGGTGAGAATAATGCCGGTAATATCCAGCTGCTCGTTGAAGGTTGCGGCCACATTAACAGCGTCCTGCCCGGTCATGGCATCGGCCACAAAGAGGATCTCCGCAGGGTTCAGGGCCTCCTTGATCCGGACCAGTTCCTCCATCATCTGCGCGTCCACATGCAACCGGCCGGCGGTATCACAAAGGACCACATCGTACCCGTGGGACTGGGCATGGCTGAGTCCCGCCTTGGCAATGTCCACGGGATCATGGTCCGTACCCATACTGAAGACACCCACGTTCAGCTGTTCACCTAGCACCTGCAGCTGCTTCACCGCAGCCGGTCGATAGACGTCTGCGGCCACCAGCAGGGGCTTCTTCCCCTTCTTCTTCAGGTGCAGGGCCAGTTTCGCTGAGGAGGTGGTCTTACCGGAACCCTGCAGTCCCACCAGCATCAACACCGCTGGATTCCCGGACAACTGCAGGCCCTTCTCCTCTCCACCCAGCAGGATCCGGAGCTCGTCATGGACAATTTTCACCACCTGCTGTGCGGGAGTCAGGCTTTTCATCACTTCCTCGCCCACCGCCCGCTCCTTCACCCGACTGGTAAAGGACCGCACCACTTTGTAGTTGACGTCAGCCTCCAACAGAGCCAACCGCACTTCCCGTAGGGCGGTCTCCACATCTTGCTCGCTGAGCCGACCCCGGGAGCGTAGCTTGCCTAAAGTGGCTTGGAGTTTTTCTGCCAGTCCTTCAAACACTTAACCGCCCCTTTCCTGGTCCGCATCCACGGAACGAATATCTTCCTGCAGCTGCTCTAAGGTCCGCTCCACGGTCTCATAAAGATCCCTGGGGACTTCCGCCTCCCGATCGTGAAGTAGGTCCGTCAACTGCTGTAGGCTCACCAACATCCGTTCCTTGACCCGCTGGTTATGTCGGTACCGCTGTACTAACTTCAACTTCCCTTCCAATTCTAAGATCTGTCCTTTGGCCCGCTTGAGAATATCGTAGACGCCTTGCCGGCTGATGTGAAACATCTCCGCGATCTCCCCGAAGGACAGGTCTTCGTGGTAATACAGCCGAAAGATCTCTCTTTGCTTGTCCGTGAGCAGTTCATCGTAAAAATCAAATAGCAGGGTCTGCTCTAGTGTTTTCTCCACGAATTCACACCCCGAGACGAATATGAATTCCGCTGTTAAGTGATGGCCCTTTACAGCAGTAGTATACCCGCAGACCCGGGGGATGTCAACGGGACATGGTGGGAAATTGGACCCGCTGGGCTGGGAGCAATTCAAGAGCCTTTTTGGGACCCCTTGGCTAGTGCAACCTCCAAGGCCGATTCATATAGATATATTGCAGTGGCAAGAAAGGAGGAATTGCCCGATGGATTACAAGACAAAGACCTTTTGCCCCGGTAGGGACAAGGACTTCTGGCCCGTAAGACGCAAGAAGTTTAAACGTGCGCCCTATGCTATCGAGCGCTTCAAGCTGTTGCGGGTCATTGGCGATAAGATCGCGCAGATTGTGGAAAGCGCTACTGTAGGTTTGGCATCACCCGCGATCAAGGTTTTCCGAGTGGATGTGGAGCTGGAGGATCTGGAACACTCCATCTTCTGCAACAAGGTCGTGACCCAGGGAGACATCCATCTGCAGATCTTCTATGTGGATGAGACCGATACGGTCCGCCATGAAGCTGCCGACCTCCCCTTCGAAACGGTATTGGAGCTTCCTGGCCTTTCCCCCGATGACATGGAGATCGATATCCAACACCGACTCCTCAGCTCCGAGGTGATCACCGAACTGCTCTCCCCCACTTCCCTATCGGTGCGGGTCGTGGTGGATCTTTTCGTGAAGGTCAGCGAATTCGTCCAGCGGGATTTGTTAGTGGCCAATTCCAATATCATCAGCACCCGGATTATCACGTAACACCCGATTGTCACGCAAGAAAGGTGGGGCAAGTCCCCACCTTTTTTATTCCTCCTCAGTGGCAAACAGGGCCTCCACGAAGGCCTGGGGCCGAAACTCCTGTAAGTCTCCAACCGCCTCCCCCACACCGATCAGTTTAACCGGAATCCCCAACTCATCGGCAATGGAGACCACAATACCACCCCGGGCAGTGCCGTCCAGTTTGGTAAGCACAATCCCCGATAAATGCACCGACTGGGCGAAGAGCTTGGCCTGGGACAGGGCATTTTGGCCGGTAGTCCCGTCCACCACCAATAATACTTCATGGGGTTTCGTCCCCAGTTCCCGTTCCAGGACCCGCTCGATCTTGGCCAGCTCCTGCATCAAGTTCTTCTGGGTGTGCAAGCGCCCGGCGGTATCCACGATCAGATAATCCACCCCCCGGGACTTGGCCGCCTGGATCCCATCGTAGACCACCGCAGCGGGATCAGCCCCCGCCTGGTGTTTGATGATGGGCACCCCCACCCGGTTCGACCACTCCTCCAGCTGATCGATGGCCGCCGCCCGGAAGGTGTCCGCAGCGCACAAAAGCACACTATTTCCTCCCTCCTTAAGCTGGGCCGCTAACTTCCCAATACTGGTGGTCTTGCCGGAACCGTTCACCCCCACCACTAAATAGACGGTGGTGCCTTGTTCGTTTTTGGCCAAGGGCGCGGTCTGACTGCCCAAAAGTTCCACCAAGGACTCCTGGAGCAATCCCTTCAGGGCCTTAGGTTCAGTGATCTTCTGCTCCTTGACCTTCTCCCGCAATTCCTCCATCAGCTTCAGGGTGGTGTTCACCCCTACGTCGGCCATGATCAGGGCCTCTTCCAGTTCTTCGTAAAGCTCCTCATCGATCTTCTGGTAGGCCCCGAGGATCTGTTCCACCTTCCCTACCAAACCCGCCCTGGTCTTGCTGAGGCCAGAGCGCAGCCGGCTGAAGAAGCCTTCCTTTTTCTCTACGGGTTTCTTAGGGACTTCCTTTTCCTCCACCACTTCCTGGGTGGGCTCCTCCACCTTGGTTCTGCCAAATAGTCGTTTCAGCATTGGTCCTTCTCCTTTTGTACATAAATCATGATACGGCTTCCGTCATCCGCAGGGAGATCACCTTGGAGATCCCCGATTCCTGCATGGTGACTCCGTAGACAATGTCCGCGGCCTCCATGGTGGCGGGACGGTGGGTGATCACTAGAAACTGGATCTTGTCTGCCATCTCCCGCACTAGCCGGATGAAGCGCTCCAGATTCGCTTCGTCCAAAGCGGCATCGATCTCATCGAGGATGCAGAAGGGAGTGGGACGTACCCGCAGGACACTCATCAAGAAGGCAATCCCTGTCAAGGCCCGCTCACCCCCGGATAACAAATTGATATTCTGCACCCGTTTACCCGGCGGGCTGACGTAAAGCTCCAAACCCTTAGTTCCGCCCTCTTCTAACTCCACCAGGCGCAGCTCCGCGGTCCCTCCGTTGAACAACTGCCGAAAGGTCTTGCTGAACTCCTTCTTCACCTGCTCAAAGGTCTTCTGGAAGCGGACCTCACACTCCCTTTGGATCCGCTGGATCAGTTTTTCAATGGCCCCCCGGGCGTCGAGCAAATCCCGGTACTGGGCACTGAGAAACTCATAGCGTTCCTGGGTCTCCTCATACCGTTGGATGCTGCTGGGATCCACAGTACCTAGCTCCCGCAGTTGGGCCCGCAGCCGGCTGACCTGGGTCCGGGCCTGGTCCAGGGCGCCCTCCAGGGGCGGATGCTTTGTCACCTCTTCCAGGGAGAGCCCGTACTTCTCCCCCAACTCCTCCTTAAGCTGCTCTAGCCGCAAAGAGACTTCCCGCAGGTTAAAGGTCAACTTGTTGGTCCACTGTTCAAGCTGGGCCGCCTCCTGCTCCGCGGCCTGGATCTGATCATCCAGCACCTTTGCCTCCTGGCCTAGTTTCTCCTGTTGTCCCGAAAGCTCTTCTAGGAGGTTTCCGGTGGCCGCCTCTTCTTCCTGTAGCTTTATTCTGCGGCCTTGGTGCTCTTCCTTGGCTCCCTGGGCCTTTTCCAGTTCCGCAGCCAGTTGCGCCAAGGCCCGGTGACGGTCCGCGATCTCCTGGCCTAAGGCTTCCAGCTCCTTGTTGTAGCGTTCCCGGTCCTGCCGGACCTTTTTCAACCCTTCGTCCACTTTGGCCAGTTCCACCGCCACGGCGGTGAACTCCCGCTCCAGTCCCTCCAGCACCCGTCGCAATTCTTGTTGGGCCGTCTTGGCGGCTTCTAGTCTCTCCAAGAGCCCTGCGTGGGCCTCGGTCACTTGGGCCAGCTCCCGCCGATAGGCGGCAAAGGAAGAAGCCAGCAAAGACTCCTGTTCCTCCCAACTTTCCCGTTCGGACCTTTGTTTAGCCAGCTGCTCCTCCACCCGATCTACGTGTTCCTGGGCGGACCGGACCTCATGCTGGGCCGCCTGAACGGCCAAAAGCAACTCTTCCCGGCGGGCCCGTAGGGCCTCATTCTGGTCCCGCTGCTGGCGCAGTATCTCTTCCTGTTCCTTCCGCTGGATCTCCAGCTGGTTAATGGTATTGGTGAGTTCCGCCAGTTCCCGCTGGGTCTCCACCAGCCGCCGGCGGCGGGCTAAAAGGCCAGAACGTTCCTTCCGGGGGGTCCCCCCGGTGATGGAACCGCTAGGGCTGATAAAATCACCATCGAGGGTCACAATGCGCGGCCGCCGTTTTAGGCGTTCCAGGACCGGCTGGGCATCCTCCAGCCTTTCTACGATCAACACCCGGCCCAACAGATGTTGGGCCACCACCTGGTACTGGGGATCGATCTCCACCAGATCCGCGGCGATCCCCACCAGGCCAGGAAAACTCTCCACCCGGAGGGGCCCTTCCGGTTGTAATACATCTAGGGGCAGGAAGGTGGCCCGTCCGCCCCGACGCTTTTTCAGGTAATCGATGGCCCCGAGGGCCGCCTCCATATGTTCCACCACAATGTCCTGAATATTGTTCCCCAAGGCCACTTCCAAAGCCAACTCGTATTCCGCGGGCACCGTCAAAAGCTCCCCCACGGTACCGATAATTCCCGGGAGCCTTGCCTTCAGGACACTACGTACCCCTTGGAAATAGCTGGATTCCTGTAGATCAAGCAAAGTCCGCTGCTGAGCCCGGACCCTCTGCAGATCCTCCCGGCTTTTCGCAAGCCCGGCCTGCAGGGAGACCAGGGTGGCCTCGCCCCCCTGGATCAGCTGGGTTTGGTGGGCAACGGAGTTTTCGGTGTCCGCAAGTTTTGCCTCTTTGTCCACCAGGTTTTGTCGCCACTGGGCCAAGCGCGCCTGGGCCCTTTCCAGTTCCCGGGCCAGTTCCCCTTCCTGGGCCTGGAGCTTGTCCAAGTGGGCCTGTTTTTCCGCCTGGCTCGCCTGGGCCGTCTGGAGCTTCTCTTGCAACACCGCCACCTGGTTAGCATACTGGGTTAACTGGTGTTGTCCTTCTTCCAGCTGCCTTTCCAGTGCCGCAAGGTCCCGCTGACGCCCCTGCCGCTGGACACTGATTTCCTCCTTCTTCGCCACAAGCTCCCTTTGGGTGACTTCCAGGGTCTGTTGCCGTTCTTCCACCGCCTGCAAACAGGCGGTGAGCTCTTCGCGACGAACCTGGGCCCGGGTGACCCCTTCTCTTTGGGCCGCCTGTTCTTCGCCATAGCGTTCCTGACGTTCCTCTACCATGAGGAGCGCGGCGGCATTTTTCTCCAAAGCAGTGCGCAGCTCATATAGACGGGTCCGGTGGCTTTCGTAGGTAGAAGCCAGTTCCTCTGCCCTTTCTTTGATCTGCTCCCGGGACTGCTTCAGTTGCGAAAGCTTTCCCAGGACTTGGTCCAATTGGGCCTTGGCCGCGGCCAGTTGCTCTTTGAGCTTCCCTTCCTCGCCCCGGTACTGTTCGATCCGAGTCCGGGCAATCTGCAGTTCCAGCTTGGTGAGTTCCTCCTGGAGTCGGGCATACTCCCGGGCCCGCTCGGCCTCGGTGCGCAGCGGCTCCAATTGGCGGCTCAATTCCCCTAGTAGGTCCTGCACCCGCACCAGGGTGGAGGCAGTCTGTTCCAGGCGCCTGAGGGCTTCGGCCTTCTTGCGCTGGTAGAGGCTAATACCCGCCACTTCCTCCAGCACGAGACGGCGTTCGGTGCTGCTGGCGGCCAAGAAGGCGTCCACCTGGCCCTGGCCGATGATCCCGTAGCCGTCCCGGCCCAGGCCCGTACCCAAAAACAGCTCCTGGATATCCCGCAAGCGACAACTTTGCCGATTGATGGCAAACTCGCTATCTCCGTTGCGGTACACCGTCCGAGAGACGGAGACTTCGGCAAACTCCACCGGCAGAAGGCCACTGCTGTTATCTAAAGTAAGTTCCACTTTCGCTTTACCTAAGGGACGGGCCTCTTTGGTCCCCGCAAAGATCACATCATCCAGCTGATCCCCCCGGAGGTTCTTCATGCTCTGTTCCCCCAGGACCCAACGGATGGCGTCCACCACGTTGCTCTTACCGCTACCGTTCGGGCCCACAATGGCAATAAGACCGGGTTCGAAGACCATGCGCACCCGTTTTCCGAAGGATTTAAAGCCGACCAATTCCAGGTATTTAAGATACATCCCTGTCCTGCCCGCCCCCTAGTTACAAATCATCTTCATTTTACCATATGTGCTCTGGTCTGGCACCGGGGCAGGGGCTTTTTCAGCGGGCCCAAAGCTCTAGATCCGCCCTTCGGCGAACCTGGGTGGGAATGTGGGGACTTAAAAGCGAGCCGTAGTTGTGGACCAAGCGCCGTAGTTTGGACCAGGAGCGGGTCCGGGCGTTGTCTACCGTTTTCAACTCCAGGTTTAAGGCTGCGCTGATCTCACTGTAGGTGTAGCCATCCAAAACCAGCATCGTCACCCGGTATTCCAATGCCGACAGATGATTGCTAAGCAGGCGCCGCAGGTTCTCCGCCACCGATTTTTCGATGACCATCTCCTCGGGATCTGGTCCCTCCAGGGGCACAAGATCACCCAGGGTCCTATTCTGATCGTCGTTGGTGTACTCGGACAACGACACAGCACCGTTCAACAACCGATGCTTATTGTTATTGCTACTTTTCAGCACACTGTAGATCTTGCGGAGCACGCAAAGATAGGCAAAGGAGCTGAATTTCACCGAGAAGGCCTGTGGGCGATAGCGCTTGGCCGCGCCCAGAAGACCGATGAAACCTTCTTGGCACAGATCGTCGAAGTCGTGGAAGGGGGTGTGATACCGGGTCACGATGTGACGGACTAAGCCGGTGTAACGGCAGACCAATTCCTCGGCGGCCTGTTTGTCCCCCCGTTGCACCTTTTCCACCAAAGCCAGATCCCGCGCTTGATGCTCATCTGCCCGCATCCCGTCGCCTCCTTTTACACCTTTGTACATATATATGCTTGTCTTGCCACTGTATGCCTGGTGTTTGCGAGAGACTGTTACCCATTTTATGTATTCTTCCAACGGGCGGCTGGTCTACGTTTTCCCGTTGTTGTCGGTTCAAAGAAGGGCAGTTTTGCGCAAGTTTACCCTTTTTGGGTAAAGGTGTAGATGGCCTGGTAACCTAACATTACTTATCTAGGGACAAAATCCCTTGGCCCATCAGGGTTTGATCGGTATCCAACGGAGCTGAAGCACATTGACCGACCGTGACATGCTGCACAAAATGGCCCGGATCATCATGCACAATCCCACAGCCACCGCCCAGGAGATCACCGAACGGATGGGCTATGCCCAGTCGAAGTCTGTCTATTACTGGCTACGGAAGGCGGGCTTCAAAGGTATTGTAGATTTCCGTCAGGCGGTGCTCACCGGCAATTTCCCACCCCCCGAGGATCCCTTGCAGCGGATCCCAGTGGCTAGAGACCAGGGGGAATATGTCCGGCGGAGTATTCCCATCGTGGGTCATTTTTCCCGATTCGTAGGCCCGTCCACCACCGGAGAGCGGCCCCGCTCCTTCGTGCCCAGCCCCATCGCCATCAGTACCGAAGGGTATGCCCTAGTGGTGGATTCTAGCCGGTATCAGCCCGGGATCCAGGAACATGATCTGTTGATCGTCGACCCCAAGCAGGACTGGGTGGATGGGGACTTGATCCTGGTCAGCTGCATCGACCGGGGAAACCTCCTAGGCCATGTTTATGCAAGGGAGGAATCCCTCCTCCTGATCCCTCCCCAACATCCTGGTTCAGCCCTGCACATCGCCCTGGCGGAGCTGACCGTGTTCGGCCGCGTCGTTGGCCTCATTCGTCAATACTAGTTACATAAAATGCTTCGACCACTGACCAATGGTCTGCCAAGCCTGCAGGGCCGCCGCCTGTTCCGCGGCTTTCCGACTTTTGCCGATACCCTCCCCCACCATCTGGCCCTTCACATAGGCCGCCACGCGGTACTGTCGGGCATGATCCGGTCCCCACATGGACTTCAGTTGATACTCGGGAGAAGTATGGTAATGAACCTGGGTATATTCCTGCAGGGCACTTTTGGAGTCTAGTAACTCCTGTTTGCTCAGTTCGGCGGGAAAATCCGCCTGGAAAATACCCATCACCACCCGTCGGCAGGCCTCATACCCACCATCAAGGTAGATAGCGGCGATCACCGCCTCGAAGGCATCGGCCAGGATGGAGGCCCGGCGCCGGCCGCCGTTTTTCTCCTCTCCCCGGCCCAATAACAGGTATTTCCCCAGGGACAACTCCACCGCATGGCGGGCCAGATTCTTAGCACAGACGAGGCTAGCCCGGGCCTTGGCCAGGACCCCTTCGTTGCTGTCGGGGAACCGTTGGTATAAATACTCGCTGATCACCAGATCCAACACCGTATCCCCCAAAAACTCCAATCGTTCATTGTCCTGGACTTGGCCAGTCTCATAGCGGTAGGAGCTGTGGGTCAAGGCCTGGAGCAACAGCCGCCGGTCCTTGAACTTGTACTGCAAACTCTCTTCTAGTTTGCCCAGGTCAGCGCGGTGTCGTGCCAAGGACCGTCACCCTTTGTACCGTTTGAAGACCAGGACCGCATTGTGACCGCCGAAGCCGAAGGAGTTGCTCAAGGCCACCTCCACCTGGGCGGGGCGGGCTTCGTTGGGTACATAATCCAGGTCACAATCGGGATCCTTGGTGGTGTAATTGATGGTGGGCGGCACCACTTGCTCCGCTAAGACCTTCTGGCAGACGATAGCCTCGATGCCCCCCGCGGCCCCCAACAGGTGGCCCGTCATGGACTTGGTAGAGCTGACCATCAGGTCATAGGCCCGGTCACCGAAAACGTTTTTGATGGCTAAGGTCTCGATGGCATCATTGAGCTCCGTGGAGGTGCCATGGGCGTTGATATACTGCACATCCTCGATGGAGATCCCCGCGTCGGCCAGGGCCAACCGCATGGCTCGGGCCGCCCCGGCTCCCGAGGGCTCCGGCGCCGTAATATGGTAGGCATCGGAAGTGAGTCCATAGCCGGCAATCTCGCCGTAAATGCGGGCCCCCCGTCTTTGGGCGTGCTCCAATTCTTCCAGAATAAGAATCCCCGCCCCTTCCCCCAGGACGAAACCATCCCGGTCCTTGTCGAAGGGCCGGCTGGCTCCTTCGGGATCATCATTGCGGGTGGACATGGTCCGGGCAGCGCAAAAACCAGCCATGGCCAACCGGGTCAAAGCCGCCTCGGAACCGCCGGTGATCATGATATCCGCATCGCCCCGTTCGATGATCTTGAAAGCATCACCAATGGAGTGGCTGCTCGAGGCACAGGCGGTGACGGTGGTGAGGTTGGGCCCTTTACAGTTGAACATGATGGACACCTGGCCCGAGGCCATGTTGGGGATCATCATGGGCACGAAAAAGGGACTCACCCGGGAGGGACCCTTCTCCAAAAGGACCATATACTGCTCTTCGAGGGTTTGGATGCCCCCGATGCCGGAACCGATGAGCACCCCCGCCCGCTCGGAGATCTCGTCGGTGATCTCCAGACCCGCATCCTCCAAGGCCAGCTGCGTGGCCGCCACCGCAAACTGGGTGTACCGATCCATCCGGCGGGCGTCCTTCCGGGACATGAACTGTTCCGGGTCAAAAGCAGTAACCTCCGCCCCAATCTTCGTAGGTAGGTCGCTGATATCAATGGAATCTATGCGCTTGATGCCGGATTTTCCGGCCAGAATTGCTTGCCAAAAGGCTTCGACGCCAATCCCTAGGGATGTGACCGCCCCTAAGCCGGTTACTACTACTCTGCGTCGCAAAGGCTTCACCCCCAAGTGGTGAATCAAGTCTCTACAAGTTCCACCTGAATGAGAAAATCCTAATAAGTCTGACTAAGAGGGTTGAATGATATAAAATAAAGAATAAGGCCGGGCTGTGGTCCGCTGTGACCAGCGGACCACTTAGGATTAAGCGTACTCACTCAGGTAGTCGACCACGTCCTGCACGATTTTGATCTTCTCCGCATCCTCATCGGAGATCTCGATGTTGAACGCATCCTCAAAGGCCATGATTAACTCCACAATGTCGAGGGAATCGGCATGTAAATCCTCGGTAAAGGAAGCTTCCGGGGTTACTGCATCCTCCTCAATGCCCAACTGCTCGACAATGATTTCCTTCACTTGTTCAAACAGGTCCAATAGGTTCACCTCCCCTTAATAACACTCTTAGTTCATCAGCAGCCCACCGTCGACGTTCAAAACTTGACCGGTGATATAGGCACTCAGGTCGGAGGCAAGAAACAAGACTGCATTGGCCACGTCGACTGGTTGTCCGGTCCGTTGCATGGGAATCTGGTCCGTGAGACGCTTCTTTTGCTCCTCGGTGAGCTGGTCCGTCATCGCGGATTCAATAAACCCCGGGGCGATGGCATTAACGGTAATCCCACGGCTTGCCACTTCCCGGGCCAAACTCTTAGTAAAGCCAATCACGCCCGCCTTGGCAGCCGCGTAATTGGCTTGTCCTGCATTCCCCATCCGTCCGACCACCGAGGTTATGTTAATGATCCTTCCGTAACGCCTTTTGACCATCCCCCGCAACACCGCTTTGCTGCAATTAAAGACTCCTGTGAGGTTCACATCGATGACCTGTTGCCACTGGGCGGCGGTCATCCGTAACAATAGACTGTCCTGGGTGATGCCAGCATTATTCACCAGGATATCCACCGCTTTCCATTCCCCTTCCACCTTGGCGACCAGTTGCTCCACACTGTCCCAATCGGTGACGTCAACCGGGAAGCCTAGGATCTGCTGGTGGTAGGTGGCGGCAAACTCCTGGACGGTTTCGGCAAGCTGCTTTGCGTTCCGGCCACAGATGGCCACCTGGCAACCTGCCTGCAACAAAGCCTCGGTAATGGCTTTGCCAATGCCGCGGGTGCCTCCGGTAACTAGTGCCACCCTGCCAGTCAGTATCATATTACTACATCCCCTTTCTGCGAATCAAGCAGTTTGTCTGCGTCGGCGGGGGTCTCCACCGAGTAGACCTCGGCCCTTCGATCAATGCGGCGGACCAGCCCGGCCAACACTTGGCCCGGGCCCACCTCCACAAAGACCCGCACCCCCTGATCCAGCATATAGCGGATGGACTGCTCCCACTGCACCGGAGAGTGGATCTGGGTCACCAGTTCCCTGGCCAACTCCTCCGGCTCCTGCAGGGGCCCGGCGGTCACATTGCCCACCACCGGGATATCCGCCCTTTGCAGGGTGGTTTTGGCGACATAGGCGGCAAACTCCTGGGCAGCAGGTTCCATCAAGGGGGAATGGAAAGGCCCGCTCACCGCTAAGGGAATCACCCGTTTGGCTCCCTGCTCTACCATCCGCCGGGAGGCCTCCTGCACCGCCTCCGCCTGGCCGGAGATGACCACCTGCCCAGGACAGTTGTAGTTGGCAGGCCACACTGGCCCTATGCTGCTACAGATCTCCTCGATCTTGGAGGCTTCCAAACCCAAGACTGCAGCCATGCTTCCCGCGGCCGCCGCCTCCATAAGCCGGGCCCGCTTAGCCACAAGACCCAGGCACTGGGGAAAATCCAGGGCACCTGCAGCCACTAACGCCGCATATTCCCCCAGGCTATGCCCCGCCACCAGGTTGGGTCTTATACCCTGTTCCTCCAGGAACCGCAGACAGGCCACCTCCACCGTGAGAAGGGCCGGCTGGGTGTAGCGGGTCTGGTTCAACTCTTCTTGGGGGCCCGCAAAACAAAGGTCCTGTACCGGGAAATCCAAAACCTCGGCGGCCTGGGAAAAGATCTCCTGGGCCCTGGGGCTTGCCTGCACCAGTTCCCGCCCCATGCCCACCCTTTGACTCCCTTGGCCAGGGAACAGGAATGCTATGCTCATCGTCCTTCTCCCACCACCTTTATTCCCAACGTAATATGGCCGCCGCCCACGTAAGGCCCGCCCCAAAACCCACCAACAAAGTGTAGGAATCCCCCCGGATAAGGCCCTGCTTGTGGGCTTCATCCAGGGCGATGGGGATGGAGGCGGCACTGGTGTTGCCGTAGGCATCCACGTTCACATAGACCCGCTCCATGGGTAGCCCCAACCGCTTGGCCGCAGCCTCAATAATGCGGATATTCGCCTGGTGAGGGATAAACAGATCTACATCCTGGGAGGATAATCCCGCCTTGGCCAACACCAAATTGGAGGCCTCATCCATGATCCGGACCGCAAATTTGAAGACTTCATTACCGTGCATAGACAGGAAATGCTGTTTGGCTTCCACCGTCTGTGGGGAGGCCGGTCGCCGGGAGCCCCCCGCAGCCACACACAACAGCTCCGCACCGGAACCGTCACTGCCCAAAACCGAACTGACCAGTCCATAACCTGAGCCCACAGGACCCAATACCACCGCGCCGGCCCCATCGCCAAAAAGCACACAGGTACTCCGGTCGGTCCAGTCCACGATCTTGCTTAGGGTCTCGGCCCCCACCACCAGGACATAATCCATGGCACCCGACTGGATCATGGCGGCGGCAGTACACAGGGCATAGACAAATCCGGAACATCCGGCGGAAAGATCATAGGCGCCGGCATTAACGGCTCCCAGTTTATGCTGGATGATGGAGGCGGTGGAGGGAAAGGCGTGGTCCGGGGTCACCGTGGCCACCACCACCAAATCCAACTGTTCGGCACTGATGTTCGCATCGGCCAGGGCCGCCTGGGCGGCGGCCAAACCCAGATCAGAGCTGGCCTGATCCGGTGCCGCAATCCGTCGCTCCTTGATACCGGTCCGGGTCACAATCCACTCATCGCTGGTGTCCACCATCTTCTCCAAATCGTGATTGGTAAGGACCCGCTCCGGGACGTAGCGTCCTGTACCCAGAATCCCGGCGGAACGTTTCTCTTTCATTGCTCCACCTTCTCTTCCACATAACGCGTGATTAATTGGGGCAAGTTCCCCGCCGCGGTCTGCTTGGCCACCCGCAGGGCGTTCATCACCGCTTTGGCATCGGAACGCCCGTGGGAGACGATGCAGATTCCGTTCAGCCCCAACAGGGGGGCACCGCCATATTCGGTGTAGTCCAGTTTCTGCTTCAAACCCTTGAAGGCAGGCTTAGCCAACAAAGCCCCCAGCTTCGCCCGGAGACTGCCGGTGAGTTCTTCCTTCAGGATGGAGAAAATCCCCTGGGCAAGCCCTTCTGCGGACTTCAGCACAATATTCCCCGTAAACCCATCACAGACCACCACGTCGCATTGCCCGGCGAAAAACTGATGTCCTTCCACATTGCCGATGAAGTTCAATCCACTGTCGGCCAGAAGCCCATAGGCTTCCTTAACTAAAGTATTCCCCTTGCCAGGCTCTTCTCCCACATTTAAAAGACCCACCGTGGGGTTTTCCACCCCCAAGACCTGTTGGCTATACAACGCACCCATAATCCCAAACTGCAACAGGTGCTGGGGACGGTTCTCCGCGTTGGCCCCCACATCCAAAAGGACGCTGGCTCCCTTCACCGTGGGCATGACGGTACCCAAGGCCGGCCGTTCGATCCCCGGGATCCGTCCCCAAGAAAACAAGGCGGCAGCCATGGTGGCCCCCGTATTGCCACAACTGACCAAACCGGCGGCCTGGCCTTCTTTCACCAACCTGGCCGCCACCATCAAAGAAGAATTGGGTTTACTGCGAACCGCCTTCAGGGGAGCCTCCCCCATGTCCACCACATCGGGGGCATCTTCGATGCTAACTCTCCCATCGGCACCGTGCTCTGCCAACAAAGGCTCAAGGACCGATCTACGGCCCACAAGGATCGTCTCGATCCCCAGCTGTTTGGTCGCCAGGATGGCTCCCTTCACCTGTTCTTGCGGGGCATAATCCCCGCCCATTGCATCGAGAACTATCTTCAACAACCACTACCCCCTAAGCTGCTTGCCCGGGCCTGTTAAAGGGCCTCTTTGCCAAAGATGACAAAATCGCCTTCGAAAACCTTCCGTTCATGGACGAAACTCTCCACCGCCACCGTCGCCTTCTTCCCATCGGTACTCTTCACCTGGGCAATGGCGATGATCTTGTCCCCGACCCGCACAGGAGCAGTGAACTTCACCACCGCACTGCCGGTGAGGGCGATGGGAGCATCGATGAGGGCCACCGCCAGGGAGTTGGCCTGGGCGAAGATGTGGTGCCCCCGGACAATCCCGGTGCGTTCAAAACCCATGGCCCATGTGGTCTCCAACAGGGATTTGCCCCGTTTCCCCAACTCCAATTCCACCGGTTGACCGATGAACTCTTCGGTGGTTAACGCCTTCAAATTCCGGGAAGCCGTCTCCGCCAGACGCTGCACCCGCACCCGCAGTTCCGGTACACCCAGCTGCATCCGATCCAAGCGGATGGTCTGCACACTAACGCCGAAGCGCTTGGCTAGCTCCTCGTCGGTGACAAAGATCTCCTCAGCAAATATCTTTTGCAAGCAGCGTTGTCGCTCTGCCTTCTTCATACCTTTGGCCCTTTCTTCCAGCCTTCTTCCTCCCCTCCCGTAGGGCCCCCAGGTTGCCGGAGCAACCTGTGCGCCTTTATGGGGAGGTATTAACACCTGATACTAATAATTCTATTCTACCCGGGGTTATTCCTGCAAGCAAGGGGGGGAACTTTTCCTTGACACCGGTTTTTACCGCCAAGGGCCACCATTGCTCGATGCAAAGCTCCTTAGCGGGACAAAACACTTGGCCGAATAAAAAAAAAAAAGAGGCCCTTCCCCCATGATGGGAAACGGCCGTCGCGGACGTGTCGTCGGGTCTCGGTGGAAAATCCCATGGATTACTTCTTAAGATTATTCCCCCGCCGCTTAATATGGGCTACTAGCAAGGGCGGAAGGATCACACCCAAGGTAAGCAGATAGGTAAGACCCCTCAGGAGGGGATCAAGGCTTTCGTCCCAAAACCGATTGGCGCTAGATAAGTGAGGCAAATATAGAAGAAGGACCAGAAGACTGATGACACATAGGATCATTACGCTGTAACAGATCAGGATTAACTTGTCACGTCCCATCTTAACCTCTCCACCGGGGTACTCCCCACATTCTATGCTCCCTTTTTAGGATACCTGTCTAGGTCTTGTCCCGTCAAGGGTGCAAGTTCACCTGGAAGCAAAGGGCCCGGTATAAACTGCGTAAAAAAAGAAGGCCACACAGCCTTCTTTTTTTACCAAATATGATTACTCTTCATCGAGCTCGATTACCTGTCTGCCCTTGTAGGTGCCACAGTTGCCACAGGCCCGATGGGGTAAACGGAGCTTATGACATTGCGGGCACTCCACCAGGTTCAACACCTTCGCCCGGACCGAATTACGCCGGGTCCTTACCCTTGCCTTTGAATGCCTTCTTTTTGGTAACGCCATATCCTACCCCTTGCGGGTTTCCCACCTTTCTTTACTTATCTTTCATTTTGTCCAGTAGTTCACTAAGCATGGCAAATCTTGGATCTATATCCTCGTCTTGGCATTGGCAGTCACCTGTATTAAGCTCCTGCCCGCACTGCCGACAGATACCCCGGCACTCCGGGGAACATACGGTCTTAATGGGCATCGCCAAAACCAGGTATTCCCTCACCAGGTGTTCGAAATCCACGGTGGTGCCGGCAAAACTGTAGGCATCGGCCTCCTTGTCCACGGCATCCTCCGTATCCTCCGGGGGCTCGGTACCGGGCGGGCGGCGACGAAACTCCTCCACCGCGTTGACCTGCACCGGCAGAACGAAGGTCCGTAAACACCGATGGCATTGCACAGGAACCTCGGCAGTAACGGTACCGGAAAAAACAAAACTGTTGCCGGTGTTTGTCAGAGTCCCTGCTAGATGCACCTCAATGGTTTCTTCGCTGCCATCTACGATGAAGGAAGCAGGCACCTTGATCCACTGATCAACCGGAAGCTTGGCACCCCGTTCGTGTAAGATAGGTGCGACACTGATTTTCAAGTCTGTCACCCTTCCCTGATCTGCCTAGCAAGCTGCGCGGGCCCACCAAATGTACATATCTACGTTATTATAACAGCAGCAAAGGGACTGAGCAACCCTGCCAAAAACAATCCCATTATACTATTCCCCTCGCAGCCAAGCAAGTCCTGCCTGCAACCTCCGGCTGTGAAGGTTCCAGGATCGACCCCAACAGATTCACCCCAACTACCGGCGAAACCGCCGCTGGACGGTATGCAGTAGCTCCTTGGCCTCCTGTTCCGAAGAGGCATTTACTAGCATAAACACACCGTTGGTACCCACTGCGTTCAACAGGGGGATCACCTCCCCGGGCTTCACCCCAATGGCCTGGACCCCTTTACCCCCCTCCAAAATCTTACGATAAAGACCATACCAAACGGGATCCCCGCCCCCTTCCACACCGTACCGGGGGGTCCATTCGATCGCGTTTAGCTCCTCAATGCGAAGCAACTCCTCCAGATGCACCAGACAGTGGGTGCCATCCAGATGGAAAAGGGAGAAATCCAGGGCTTGGCACTGTTCTTTCAGAAAGGGTACCACAAACTCTGCAAACATATCCCGGGAGAACATGGCCGCAGTGTCGCACTGCACCTTTGCGGTCTTCCCCGGACCCCAGATTTTGAAGGCACAATAGGCATTGCCCTGGTCTTCATCCTTGATTTCTTCATAGAACAAATCGAAAACGGTGGCATAGATTTGGTTGATCTCCCGAAGCCGGCGCTTAATGATCTCCGGATGCTCCACTAGGCCCAGGAGCATCTCCTCTACACCGTAAAGCGACACTAGGGTATCGATGTTCTCGATGAGATCGGGCATCCCCACCAGATACCGGCCACTGCTTTTCTTTACCCCGTGGAGAAGGATTTCCCTTTGCCGGATAAACCAATAGTTGTCCGGAGTGAAGGTACAGGGCACATCGTCGGCCAGTCTCCACGAACAGGGTTCAAACCACACGGTGATGGGGGAAAACCGCGGCACCGAACCAATAAAGGTAGCCAGGTTCCCAGGACCGATGTGGGTGTCGAAGTAGGGGAAGGCGCCCCCGCCGTAGTAGGTCCTAGACATCTCATATTCCGCCTGCTGTACCCGATACCCCGGATCAAGCCACCTCTCCTCCAGGGAGGCCGGCGGGTTGGGCCGGGGCACATTCTCTCTGGGTTTCTCCCTGGGTGCAAAGACACTGATCACAAAACCCTTACCCTGCCACCAATCTGTCAGTTGCTCCTTTGCGGCTGCCCAATCTTCCTTCCATTCCATGCCAAGCTGCACCCCCATAAAAGATCCGCATATCAATTGCTGTGCGATCAAGCTCCCTGCGGTATGATCTGGAGACTACTGGGCACCCAGATGGTCCCGGAAGTCCCGGATCAGTTCAGCACATAAACGGCCCACCTCGGTTAGGGTGCTATCCTGGGAAAGATTATCCAGGACCCCCACGTAAACTCCGTTGCACAGATACTTTTTCGCCTGGGCAAAGGTCCAGGCCAGTCGCTCCGGGGTAGGAACCACGTCGATTTCGGCAATCAGGTTGACCCCCAACCTTGTGAGGTGCTCCATGTCCTCCACACTCTGCCAATCCGAGGCCGCGATGTTAGCATAATGGATGAGGCCCAACTTCTTCAGATTCTCGATGTAAAAGTAGGGGTAGCGGGCGGAGTTAAACCGTAGGGGATAGGTGTCGTAGCTATGGGTAAGCCACAGGTACTCCCGTCCCGGGGCAAAGCTTTGCACCACCTCCGCCAGCTCCACACACCAAAGCAGCATGGACCAACGGTAAAAGTCCTGAAACACCCAGCAGGCCCGGTGGGGGTAATATCTGCTGGGGGGAGCAATTTCCTCGAAGGCGTTGTAGCCCGTGCCCCAGTCGGCATTCAAGTGATGGATCTGGGGGTAACAGCGACGCAAGTAGTCCTGGTATGCCGCGGTGGCATATGGATCGAAGGCCCAGATATGATCCCACTGGTAGCTCACTTCCCCCTCCTCACCGGGGGAAAGCATCACCACGTCGATCTCTTCCAGCACCCCTTCCTCTGCCAACCACCGCAGTACAGTGGCAATGTGGTCCCGCCAAAGCTTGCGCACATAGGGATGCCATAGGGACAGACTGCTTCCCCCGGGATAGTAGTCGTAATAGGAAACCCCTTCTTCGTTGAGAGGGAACAGTTCCTGGTGGTATTGGGCAAATTCGGCGGTGGGGTTGTTGTAAAAGTGCAGGCCCACCTTCATCCCCTGCTCCCGGCACCGAACGACCACCTCTTTGACGGTGGCCAGGCGCGTCTTGGCCAGGGAAGTGGGAAACTCGATGGGAACACAGTGCATATTCACCCCGATCTTTGCCGCCTGGGCGATCTCCTCGGGTGCCGCCACACCCCAAGAAAGAAACAAGGGGTCCCTTGGCGGGTTGCTCCCGGGGATGTTACCAGGGATCAGCCGGGGTGAAACCAGCTCCATGGGAGAAAACCGGATACTGCCGGAGGTAACCGCCCCGTCCCCCCGTTGGAGGGAGAAACGAAAGGCAGTGATGTCCCGATGGAAATGGTAAATGGGGTTACTCGCGCCGATCTCAATGTGCCGCCAGGCGGAAAAATCCAGAGGGATGGTGGCCTGGCACAACCACTGGCCCGCGGTCCGGTCCCAGCAGGCTACATTCAGGACATTCCCCGAATGGTCACCCCGTAGCCAGAAACGGAGCCGTTCCCGGCCAGGGGTACAGGTCTCTGCAAAGGGCAAGGTCACGTGGATCTCCTCTGCTTCGGTCAGGGTATAGGTCACTTCCAGCACCCGCCCCCGCTCATCGTCGTCGCAGACCACCTTCAGGTCACAACGGTCCGTATATTCCCAGCCCCCAAGATGTGCAAAGTCCCCGGTGAGATTAATCACATCATCAAGCACTTTGTCCGGTACAGAATTCAGGAGTTTGCCATCAGCCATCAGCCTAACACACCCTTCTTTACTAAGATAACCTACGGGTCGATCCCCGTACGATCAGTTTGCTTGGCACAACTTGGGGAGCCTCTGGAGTATCCCCTGCCAGTAAGGCTAACAGCATCCGGGCTGCCCCCTGCCCCAGGGCCACGGTCTGGATGTCCACGGTGGTAAGGGGCGGATCAAAAAGTTCGGAGATGGAATCGTTGTTGATCCCCACCACGCTGACCTCCTCCGGCACCCGTAACCCCGCGGCCCGCAGGGCCTTAATGGCTCCGATCGCCATGGCGTCATTGGCTGCTACCACCGCGGTAAACTGCCGCTCTCCCTGTAAAAGTTCCGCCATAGCGGCGTAGCCTCCTTCGGAGGTGAAGTCCCCATGTTTCATCAACCCGCCATCTATCTCTAAACCCAACCGCTGCGTTCCCCGGTGGTACCCCGCCAGGCGGTCCTCACTAACAGTCATCTCCGGGGGGCCGTTGATGAAGGCCACCCGCCGATGGCCCAGTTGGGCTAGATGGGAGAGGGCGAGCAGCACCACTTCTACGTTATCGTTGTCCACGTGGTATCTATAGGGAATTTTCGGCCGGCCCAACACCACCAACGGCATTTTCCGGTCCAAAAGATTAGCTAAATACTTGTCCTGGACGTTCGGATCCGTAAGGATAATCCCATCCACCGCTTTATCGCTGTTGATGTTTTCGTAGTATTCCTCCTCAGCGGTACCCGCGGGTCTTGTCATCAAAAGAAGCCTATAGCCGGCTTTCGCCAGTTCCGTCGCGATGCCCTCGGACAGCTTCTGCACAAAGGCCCCCACCGAGGAAGAAAAGGACGAAACACACATCCCGATATTCTCCGTTTTCTTGGTCACAAGGCTGGTAGCCGCCGCATTGGGCTCGTAATTCAGCTCCCGGGCGATCCGAAAGATCCGCTCCTTCACCTCTGCACTAATCTTCCGCTTCCCACTGAAGGCATGGGAGACAGTGCTGGGAGAAACACCGGCCTTCCTTGCCACATCTTTAATGGTCACCATACCTGCTTTTTCTGTCTCCTTAAACATCCACTAAATCCCTGCGGGGGTGACCCCGCAGACCTGCTTCGGTTTCACCCCCGAAGACTTCCCCACTCCCTGGCTTTAGAAGGAGGGGGCATACTCCAAAATGAGCGTTTCACACATCTTGCCCACCGCCGAAAGTTCTGTACCGACACTTAGGTTCTCTAGAATACCGATATAGACCCCGGTGAAGCCGTAGGTTAGGGCCTGTTCAAAGGTCCACTGTAGCCGCTCCGGGGTAGGCCGCACATCAATCTCCGCCACGGGACACACACCAAAGCTTTTGATGTAGGTGATATCCTCCACACCGTGCCAGTCCAGGGCCGAGATGTTGGCGATGTCTAGCACCCCCAGGCGCCGGAGGTTTTCCACGTAATAGTGGGGGTAGCGACCGGCGAAATATCGTTGGGGATAGCCTGCCGCGGTGTGGGTAAGGAACAACCAGTACTGGGGCTCATAGACCTCCTTGACCGCGGAGGCCAGCTGAACACACCACTTAAGCATACTGTACCGATAAAACTCCTGAAACACCCAGTGTTCCCGGTCTGGATAGTAATCCTGGGGTGGGACGATGTGGTCGAAATCCCTGTAGTCCGTGACCCAATCCGCGTTCAATCTGTCTATGTCATGATCATAGAAGGTCCGAAGATACTCCCGATAGGCCTCCTGGGCATAGGGATCGAAGGCCCATATATGATCCCACTGGTAACCCAGCTGCCCCTCTTCCCCCGGTGAGATCATGACAAGATCAATGAGGTCCAGGGCACCGTTAGCCCGCAGCTGGGCCAGGGTTTCCTTGATATGTTGCTTCCAAAGCTCCTGAACCTCAGGATGCCACAGGGAAAGAAAACTCCCACCGGGATAGTAATCGTAATAAGAAACCCCTTCCCCGTTGAGGGGGAACCAGTCCCGGTACCGGCGGGCAAAAAGGGCCGACGGGTTGTTGTAAAAGTGAAGTCCCGTAAGCAAGCCAAGACCGTGGGACCGTTCCAACAAGGGAAGTAGATTCAGGACAGCACTTTCGGTCTGATAGACATTCCCAGCGGTAAAGGGCATCGGTACACAGTGGGCATTGACCCCTATCTTGGCTCCCACTTCCAGCTGGGTCAAGTTGGGAGTCCCCCAGGAAAGGAAGACGGGCTGGGGAGCCGTCTTCTCCGGTAGGGGCACAGCCACCGGTTCGTAATTGACAAACATCAGGTCCCCAATAATCACCCGTCCCGCCTGGAGGAGGTCGTCGCCCCTTTGGCTAATGGAAAAGCGCAAGGCCGAGACGGTGTTGTAATAGAAATAGAAGGGGTTGTTGGCGGGGATCTCGATATGCTTCCAACCGGAAAAGTCCAAGGGAATCCGGGCTTGTTCGATCCACGCCTGTCGGAGTACGTCATAGCACAGCACCCGCAGCAGATTGTGGGACCCGTCCCCCTTCAGGTAAAACCTTAGCCGTTCTCCCCGGGGCACAACGTTCACCATAAGATCCCCATCGGTCCACTTCAGGAACACCCCATCAACAAGATAGGCCCCCTCCACCGGCCGAGCACTGATATCACCGATGGAACGGAAGATGAGCTGCCGTACTTGGGAAAAATCGAAGGCCGGGTCCCAGCAATGAAAGTCCCGGTTGGCCAAGGTCACCTCTTCCCAGGCGCCAGAGCCTTTGGGAAAGGTGTAGGAAGCCTTGCGGTTACCACTGTCTACCAGATAAAGCTCCAAATAGGCATCGTCGGTGGCCGGACGATTGATACTAAGACCTAGGAGCTTGTCGGTAAAGTCCTGGGGCGCAAGCTCGACGTAATAATCGATGTAATCGAAGCTTTGGCTCGAGGAATGCTGAAAGTTGAAGGAGGCTACCTCCCGGTCCCCCCAAAGATGGGAGGAGACACTTCCCCCGGTGGCCTTGGCCCCCACGCCGGCGGACCAGCTTGCCGGACTCACCACCAGATCTTGCCGCTGCCAGTGGAAGGCCTCCACTAGGGAGTCCAGTTCCACCTCCAGGGTCATCTCCCGGGCTTGGGGGGTAAACAGATAGTCCACCTGCAAAGAGACGGCACCCGGCCGTTCTTGCAATGTCTTACGCAAGGTGACATTCGGGGAATGGGACCAGCGGTCCATATCACCGGTGAAATCATCGATGATTTCCCTTTGTTCGCCAAGATAAGGGGGCAACAGATCCAATAACTGACCATGGGCGCTTCCGGCGCCCAGGCTCAAGACGAAGGTCAAGACCATTATGATTCCTGTGGAAAACCTACCCATGGGTCCCATCCTCTCCGTTCTTCCGTGATGGTGGGCCCAAAGGCCGTCGACCAGCGACCGCCCTTGGGCCGGAAAACAGTTTCTGGGGCCTCCACAAAAGCCGGGCTACCAACCCTGCTTCCGGGACACCTCCTACTTCTCTTGGAATGAGCCCAGCACAATGATACTGTCTACCAAATACGCCCCCTGGGTAGCCTCTTGTCCTGCATCGCCGATGGAGCGGAACCGGATCAGTTTCACCCGGGACCAGTCAAAGCCCACCGCGACCTCTTGGACATCGCCGTTGCCCAACCGAATGGTTTGCCAGTGACCGTTTCCTTCCAAATCACGGATCGCGTGCCGGTCGTTTAGATCGTAAAGGATAAATAGGCATTCGGATCTTGGGGAGTATGGACAACCATCTCTATTTCCTTGTTCTCCAGATCCAAATCCACAGGTCGTGTGTAATCGATGTAGTTAAAACCAGCGGCTTCGGAATGATGGTAATTAAGTTTAAGACTGTGCTTTTGGGTGGTCTCGTCGTAATATACTTCCACACTGCCATCGAGGGCTCCTGCCGCCACCGACACTTCCCAAAGGGAAGGAATCCGCCCGTCCTCAATGACAAGGGCCCACCGCTCCGGTTGGTCCTCCAGTCCAATGGGCACACAGGCGGCAACCAAAAGTCCCAACAGGATGAAAGTCAATTGGTAAATAGCTTTTCCCTTGTACATGTTTTCACCGCTTCCTTTCTTGATTATCGAGTTATCCTTCACTGTCGCAGCAAGAAATCCATGCTCGGCCGCAGCTGTTCCAACATGGTGGCGGCTGAGCTTTGGCCACCGAAGATTTGGGACCAGGCAAAGCTCAGGATCGGGCTGATCTCCTGCCAACTGGCATTATACATGGCCACATCTTTACCCAAGTACATGGTGGCATCCATAAGCACCTGCCACCGGAGCTGAAACTCGGGATAGGCCGCGGCATAATCCAAGGGATATTGATCCCCCATGTAAGCCGACAAGGTGCCGTAGCCGTGGCGGGCCAGGTTGTACATTTTCAAATTTTCCGGATCGTTCACCAACCAGGTGATAAACCGCCATGCGGCCTCCTTCTGCTCACTTTGCCGCAGAATAGTCAACCCATCCACATGGGCCGGTGCCCAGGCGATGGTTCCTCGGGGATTAGGGGCCAGATCAAAGTCGGGCAATTGTTTGGCGTAATCGATGGTTACCCAGGAACCAAAGCCTGTCATGGCGGCAGTACCACCCACCAGGCTTCCGGTGCTCATCACGGTGGGCCCGTAATCGGCGAAGAACTGAATGGCCTCCACCACCGCAGGAGTGACCCGAAGGGTCTTTGCGCCTTCTTCCAGCAGGGTATCCCCCCACCAGTAAGGCAACCAATGCATCTCCGGCAGCATGGCCACTCCCCACTGATCGATGGTACCGTCGTTGTTGAGATCCAGCGTGAGCTTCTTGGCCACGTCAAAATAGTCCTGCCAGGTCCAATAGGAAGCATCCCACTCCCCTGGCGGATAGGTTAAGCCCGCATCATCGAACATGAAGCGATTGTAACCCTGCAACCAGGTGTTTACCGCAAAGGGGATCCCGAACAATTCACCCCGCCAGGTAAGGGCCTCCAAAGCAGGAGGATGAATGGTCCGGGTGATTTCCCCGGTTTGGAGATACTCATCCATCCCCCCGAGGATGCCCTCCTCCACTAGAAACACACTGGAGTTGGTGGCATTGATCAGATCCGGGGCGTTACCGGAGATCACCATCGCCACCAGTTTGTCTAAAAACTCCCCATAGCTGGTGTAAATTAACTGAACGTCCACACCGATCTCCGCCCGGGCCTTTTCAAATATAGGCTCCAGGGCCTTAGCTTGCTGCGGCACCAGGTGATCCATATAGATGATGGTCACCAACTCCGAAGCGGACGTCAGACCCGGCAGAGCAAGGAGCAAAAGAAGCAATAGCCCACAAGACAACCGCGTAAACAAACCAGTCCCCCCCAAGGGGTGAGGCGTCAACCACCATACCCCACCCGGATGTATGTATCTGTTTCTTCGGTCTTTCAGAAAAACGACGCAGTCTCGGGATGCCTGTATTACGCACCCACCACTTCCCGTTGCTCAGTCCACCAAGCCGAGTTCGTAAAGAACATAACGACCGGTGGTGGCCTTTGTACCTGCATCACCGATGCTTCGGAAACGGATTAAGGTCACTTCGGTGAAGTTGAAGCCCCCGGTCCACACCTGGAAGTCCCAGTTCCGCAGGGTAAAGGTTTCAACCTTGTCTTGGCCCGTGGGGAAAGTGAAGGAGCAGACCCCACCGGAAGCATCGTAAAGGAAAAGCTCCAGGTATTGATCCGGGTCAGCGGGCAAATCGATCCTGACCCTGATGGTCTTCAGTAGCACATTCAACGGTGATTGCGGGATGTAGTTGTAGTCGATGTAGTCAAAGCCTGACTGTGCCGGATGGCTGTAGAACATTTCCACCCCCGCCTCGCCTTCCTGCTCCATAGCCTTGATGGCACCATCGAGGGCCCCTTTTCCAATGGAAACCTCCCACTGGCCTGGGGCGTCCCCCAAGGACAGCAGGGAGACCTCCGCCGCGACAGCAAGACCGGAAAACACTAACAAACACACCAATACAAGACTTACCCGCTTCATTAGTTAGTCCCCTTTCCAGGAATATCTAGGCTTTGCCCTTTCCTTTGTTCACCCTGTTCGACCCATTCAGCCAGTTCTTCCCTGCCATCGCTCTGTCCTATGCCTCTTCCACACCCGCGGTCCTTTGGCGGCCCTCCCCCCTTCCCAGGGACTGTCCTCCGGGGCACCCACATGGAGAAATCCTCGGTACACCTTTTCGATGCCAACGTTCCTTGTCCGGTCAAAATCAAAACGTTTTGATTGTATGATCCCTATTCTCCACCCAAGAGAGAACTCCTGCCGATGATTGAAAATCTTCTTGAGAAAATTTAGGCGAGGGGCAAAAGATCCGTAGTACGTGGCTCCGCAGGGACGTGTCCAGTCTTTTTGCGTGATATCTTTGGAAAGGGAAGAACCAGGTGAAACCAAAGAAAAACCTCCATCCCTGTCGAATGGAGGTAACGAAGGGAATGATCCCTCGTTAGGGTACTTCATAGCCACAGGCCCTGAGCACCGCCCGTTGAAATCCTTGGTCAATGGCACCGGTGGCGTGGGACTTGCCGCCCAGCGGGTGTATGCATAGGTGGCCTGCAAAGCCATTGTCATAGATGGAAAAGCTGCCCCGCGGAAAACCCGAGTATCCGACGGCATATCTTTTGCCGTCAATGAGCAACCATCCGGGCCGGGGGTAATCTTCCCATTTGCCGTCGTAGATGTCCTTTAGGGTTTCCGTATCCTCCGCGGTCAAAGGCTCCGCATCGATATGAAAATGCCCGTGATAACGCACCAGGTTCACCGCCAGTTCCCTTTGGGCATCCACCAGCACAAAGGTGCTGCCGTGGGGAATTAGAGAATCCAGTTCCTCGAAGGTAGCTAGGAGGATCTGGTCGGAGTCCACCGGGATGTTTGCGGGGATCACCAACTCCTGACCGATACGGATCAAAGATGGGTTCTTGATCCCGTTGATCTCCGCAAGGGCGGCAACAGTCATCCCATACATCCGGGAAATATCCCACATACTCTCCCGTTCCTTGACCCGGTGGATAATAGATTGACCTGGTGTGGCCATGGTTCGTAGCAGAAACCGGGTTTGCTCATTAATCTCTCCGCTGACCTGCAGCCCCCGCTCCTGTTGGAAACTTTCGATGGCCTGGGTGGTCCGCTCATCAATGGTGCCCGTGGGGACGCCGTCCAGATAGCCCAGGGTGATCAACCAATGCTGGACCAAGACATTTTCCGCGTACTCCCCCGCCGCTTTGCCGGTAGCACCCCCGGGGCAAAGCAGGAAGATGGTGAGGATAACCGATATTAATTTGCGCATTGCCTACCTCCTAGGTTGCCAATAGCTCTTTAATGGCGGGCAAGGCCTGCAGAGCAGCCTGACGTCCTGCGTCAATGGCTTCCGCCGCCCGCTCTAACTCCGCCGGACCAATATCCCAAACCGGTGGCAACAGGATCAGGTCCGCAGGGTTAATCTTCATCTTGAACAATTCCTTTCCCATGATCTCCGTAGTCTGGGCGATAATATCCACCAGGGTGCGGGTGGGGTTCTGGGCGGTGACACTGTGGAAAGTGGGACTGACGTTGACCGCCACCACCACATCGGCCCCCATATCCCGGACTATCTGGGAGGGCAATCGCTCCAGAACTGCCCCATCCACCAAAAGCCGACCACCCACCCGATGGGGGACGAAGATCCCAGGGATGGAGATACTTGCCCGCACCGCATCCGCGGCACTGCCCTCTTTCAAGATCACCAGCTCCCCGGTCTGAATATCCGTGGCCACCACCCAAACGGGAAGTTCCAGCTCCTCCAGTTTCTTCTGTTTGGTCAACAAGCGCAGCATAGTCAGAATCCGCTCACCCCGGATAAACCCTTGCCGCGGCACCCGCATGTCCAACAAATGCTCCATTCGCAAGCTGTCGGCCAGCTTCGCCAGTAGGTGGGGATCTAAGGTAGAAGCATGGAGGACCCCCACCAACGCTCCCATGCTGCAACCGGCGATATAGTCAATGGGGACCTGGTTTTCCACCAAAACCTGCAGTACACCGATATGAGCCAGCCCCCGGCAAGAGCCGGAACCCAAAGCTAAACCCAACTTCTTGCGTTGCCCGCCCATGGATCGTCTGCCTCCAAAATAAGTGGGATCAGAAAACTTCGCTTTTCATTTCCGGCCGCTTTTGCCCCCCCAGGACCATGCATAAACCCACCGTCAGGCTAATATTTATCTAGCAAAGGGATGCATCGTAAAGCTGTCCAAAAGGAGTAATCCCCATGAAATCATTGCGTCGGAAAAAACTGACCGCCTATGGCATGGCGCTGGTGGCGATCATCTTGACCATCTTTGTGATCCGCTACCCGGAAGCTGCCTTCCAAGCTTCCTTTTCAGGATTAGAGCTTTGGGCCACGGTGGTCCTGCCGGCCCTGTTGCCCTTCTTTGCCTTGACCGAGATCTTGATGGGACTGGGTGTCGTCCATTTCATGGGCGTCTTGTTGGAGCCCCTCATGCGGCCCCTCTTTGCCGTCCCCGGCACTGGAGGTTTTGCCATGGCCATGGGTCTAGCCTCGGGATACCCCATCGGGGCTAAGCTCACCGGCCGCCTCCGCCGGGAAAACCTCTGTTCCCAAGCGGAAGCAGAACGGTTGGTAACCATCTCCAATACCGCCTCCCCCCTGTTTGTTACCGGGGCCGTCGCGGTGGGCATGTTGGGTATGCCGCAATTGGGGATCATTCTGCTCCTTGCCCATTACTTGTCAATGATCATGGTGGGCTTCATCATGCGTTTTCATGGTCCTAAGGATGAAAGGCCCCCTAAGAATCTACGGAAAGAAAACATCTTCGCCCGGGGCCTGCGTGAACTGTACCGGGCCAGGACCGCGGATGGCCGGTCCTTCGGTCAACTTTTGGGGGATGCTGTCAAAGACGCCTTCTCCTCGGCCTTTTTCGTTGGCGGTTGCATTGTAATCTTCTCCGTGCTCCTGCGGATCCTCTCCCTGATGGGAGTGGTGGACCTTCTCGGCACCATCTTAACCTTTATCCTGCGCCCCCTCGGGTTCAACGAGAGCATTATTCCCGCCCTGGTCAGTGGTACCTTTGAGGTGACCATCGGTTCCCGGATGGCAAGCCAAGCTGCCGCCTCCCTCATCGAGCGGATTACGGCCATCAGTGCCATCATTGCCTGGGGTGGTCTTTCGGTCCACGCCCAGGTGGCCAGCATGCTCTACGGGACCGATGTCCGCCTGTATCCCTTCATGATCGCCCGGGGGATCCACAGCATCCTGGCGGTGATTACCACTCTCTTCTTACTGGGTCCGGGGCTTCCGCTGGTCAGCAGGTTGTTGGTGGTACCCACCGTCACCCAGGATACCAGTTTTGCCCTCCACCCCTTGAGCCGCCTGCTGACCGCAACGGGTCAGGCCTGTTGGTTCCTCCTCATCCCCTTGGGATTAATCCTGTTGGCTTTGGGGTTAAAGGGGTTCTCCTTCGTCTGGTTCCGGGTTAGGATGCCTAGGGATTAACCTGCTGCTGCTGCTTCGCCTTGGCCAATTCCTGTTGACCCCGTTCCACCTGGGCCAGGGTCTTTTCCAGCTGGGCCATGGTCTTGTTCAGGGACTCGGCCAGATTGGCCAGGATCGACGCCGCATACTCATCGGCCCCAGCACAGATCTCCGCGGCCTTCTTCTTCGCTTCCCGGAGGGTTTTCTCTGCCTCCTGCTGGGCCCGCTTGTACACTTCGGTTTCTTGAACCAGGCGCTCGGCCTCCTGTTTAGCCCTGGAGATAATCCCGTCGGCCTCCGCGCGCACCTGCTGGTGCACTTCTTTGCCCGACTTGACGATCTCCTGGACCTGTTTGACCTCCTTCGGGAGACTGAGCCGCAGGCCATCCACCAGTTCCCGTAGTTCCTTGTAATCGATGAGCACCCGATCGGTCATCGGTACCCGGGGGGCGCTGTTGCAGAGATTATCAAGTCGATCCAACAGGATGAACAGCTCCATTTTACTCATGACTGGCGGTCCCTCTCTTCTTGTCTGCGTTCGCGCAACTTGACCTTCAGTGCCTCGGCCACGTAGCTGGGCACCCAATTGCTTACATCACCGCCGTAACTAGCCACTTCCCGCACGATACTGGAAGACAAAAAGGCATATTCCCCACTGGTCATCATGAAGACTGTCTCCACATCGGGATTGAGATTCCGATTCATCGAAGCCATCTTGAACTCGGCTTCAAAATCCGACACGGCCCGCAGTCCCCGCACCATGGCCACCGCATTCTTTTGGCGGGCATAGTCCACCAACAGCCCATCGAAATACTCGCAGGTGATGTTTCCCAAGTCCGCTGTCGCCCTACGCAAAAACTCCAATCGTTCCTCCACCGTAAAAAGGGTCCTCTTGGCCGGGTTATTCAAGATCGTTACGTAGACTTGGTCGAAGATCTTCGTCGCCCGCCGAATTACATCCAAGTGTCCATAGGTTACTGGGTCAAAACTCCCAGGACAGATTGCCACTCTCATGATTCCTTCTCCTCTTTTCCAAACACCGACACCTTAGTGGAACCATACTTCCGCTGCCGGAACAAGGCCAGACCCGGCAGATCCCCGCCGGGTGACTCCCTTTGACTATGTTCAATGACGAGTAAACCGCCGGGCTTTAACACCCCACTGGTCCGGACCGCTTCCAAAAGCCGCGGCACATGACCCTGATCGAAGGGGGGATCGGCAAAAACCAGGTCAAAACCCGCCAGTTTCGGGATCCAGGTCCACACATCACCGGTAATCACTTCCGCCTGGGCCACTAGCCCCAATTCCGCCAGGCTGCCTTTGATCCCCAAGGCCGCCCGCCGGGATTTCTCCACGAAGACCACCTGCCTCGCCCCCCGACTCAGGGCCTCGATCCCGATGGCCCCGGATCCGGCGAAAAGGTCAAGAAAAACACAGTCGGGGATATAGGGGGCGATGATGTTGAAAATCGCTTCCCGCACCCGATCCGTGGTGGGACGGGTGCCTGTCCCCTTCGGGCTTTTGACTGTGCGGCCCTTCAGTGAACCTCCGATGATGCGCAACAAACGGATACCAAGTCCGTGCCGGGCACGGCTCGGTTTCCCTCCCTTCCTGTTCCCGCAAGTGCCAAAGCTACCGGTAATTTCCAAGTTCCACCATGTATATTCTGGGCATAACCATACCAGACTATGAAATGGAAAGAGGCAAAACCCTCCCCAGAATTGGAAGTACATTGCCTTTGTTCATAGGCAACAGTCCTTCCTCCGGTTTCTCCTCTCCCACAAGCGGCGGATGCATTCCGCCGCTTTCATTTTCCTAATCCAACAACGCCGAATCGTAAACCAGGATCCCAAAGGTATCGGGACCCGTATGACTACCGATAACCGGTCCCACCTGGGAGATGGTGGGTTCAGGACAACGGGTCTCCTCCACCAACTGGGCCGCCAAATCCTTGGCGCCCTTTTCATCGTTGGTGTATACCACGAAGACCACCGGTTCCTTCTGGAACTGGGCCATTTCTCCAGCCACTTCCTGGATCATCTGATTGACGGCTCGCTTGGTCCCCCGGGCCTTGGCGTGGGGCTGCACGATGCCTTCGGCGATGCGCAAAATGGGCTTAATCTTCAACATGCTGCCCACTAGGCTCGCCGCCTTCCCAATGCGCCCATTCTTGTGAAGATACTCCAAGGTCCCCACGATGAAATATACTGTCATGTTGTTGGTGATCCGCTGGACCATCTCCACGATCTCGTCTTTGCCCTTTCCCTGGGCCGCTGCTTCCGCCGCAGCCAAAACCAGCATCCCAGTGCCGCTGGAAGCCTGCCGGCCGTCCACCACCACGACCTCCCGGTCTTCCACCATCGACGCGGCAAGATTAGCCGACTGGTAGGTACCACTCAGCTCACTGGATAACTGAATGGAGATAATAGTGTCCCCCGGCTCGCTGTGGGCAGTGTAGGCCTCGACGAAATCCCCCGGGGAAGGCTGGGATGTGGAGGGCATCACGGGACTACTCAACAACTTCTCGTAAAACTGCGGGACCGTTAGATCCACCCCGTCCCGATATTCCTCATCGCCAAAGCGGATCTTCAAGGGTACCGCGACGATCTGGTACTTTTCCATTAGTTCCCGGGGAAGATCCGCTGAACTGTCGGTAAATATGCGGATGGCCATAGGCGTCCTCCATTCTTGGCTTACTCAATGGCAAGCAGGTAATAATACAGGGGTTGTCCTCCATAGTATAATTCCACTTCAAGATCCGGGTAAAGCTCCTCGATCCGGGCACAGGCCTCCTCCGCCTGCTCCTGGGTGACGTCACTGCCGTAATACAGGCTCAGGATCTCATCGTCCTCCTCCACCATCTGCTCCACCAACTTAAGCAGAGTTTCGTTAACATCGGAGCTTACGGCGCTGAGTTTACCATTCCATAGCCCGATGATATCATTCTCCTTCACCGAGAAACCGTCCACTTCTAGACTGCGGATGGCGTAGGTAACCTCTCCATTCTTGATCCCGGGGATCACCGCCTCCAGGTTCTGCAGGTTCTGATTTACATCCTCCGCCGGATCAAAATTAACCATACTTATGATACCTTGGGGAACAGTGCGACTGGGTACCACCTTCACCGTCTTATCCACCAGGTCTACCACCTGTTTGGCAGTGGCAATGATGTTCTTGTTATTGGGAAGAATGATGACCGATTCCGCCTCCACCCGGTTCACCGCCTCCACCAGATCCTCGGTGGAGGGATTCATGGTCTGACCACCGGTGACGATTACGTCCACACCCAGACTGCGGAACAGCTCCTCGAAACCTTCGCCCACCGCCACCGCCACCACGCCGGTACGTTTCTGGGGCAGGACACCGTTGCCCTGATGGACGAACTGTTGGTTTTGCTCCAGCATGTTGTCGATCTTGATGGAACGCATATCCCCCAACAGACCGCAGTAGTTTAAAACCTTACCGGGGTAATCGGTATGGATGTGGATCTTCAAGGCCTTACCATCACCCACCACTAGAACCGAGTCACCATATTCCGAAAGGACCTTCCGAACCCGCTTCTCGTCCATCCCCTGGCCGAAAAGCAACAACTCTGTACAATACTTGCCACCGGAGATCTCTTCCTCTTTTACCGCGGGCACTCCCGGTGCCGCCGTGGTGGGCTCACTGCGGGGGGCCATATTCTCCAGACTACGCAAGTCCAGGTCATCCTCCCGATCCCAGGCAGACAAAGCCCCCTGCCAAATCACCACCAAACCCGCGCCCCCCGCGTCCACCACGCCGGCCTGTTTCAACACCGGCAACTGTTCGGGGGTCTTAGCCAGGGCCTCTTCGGCAGTGCGACAGGTAGCCTTCAGGAATTCAAAAACACTGCCGGTCTTGGCGGCTTTCCTTGCCTCCTGGGCCATCGTTCTGGCCACGGTCAACATGGTCCCTTCCACCGGCTTCATCACCGCTTGCTGAGCCTGTCGGGAGGCAGAGATTAAAGCCAGGGCCAGATCGTTGGAATCCGCCTCGAGCTTTCGGCCCAATCCATTGGCAAATCCCCGGATCAGCTGGCTGAGGATCACTCCCGAGTTACCCCGCGCCCCCATCAGGGCTCCCCGGGCGGCAATCTGAGCCACCTCGAAAAGGACGTCGGTACGGGCCTTTTCCACTTCCAAACCCGCGGCATAGAGGGTCAAAAACATGTTAGTGCCCGTGTCCCCGTCGGGGACAGGAAACACGTTTAACGCATCTACTTCATCTTTCCGTTCCGAAAGCGCAAGAATCGCCGCATAAAGCAGCTTGCGAAACTGCTTACCGGTAAGTTTCCCTTCCACAACCTTGTTCTCCTTTGTTCCTATTTAAGTGTTAGCCCAGTGTCTCCGCTTTGGTCACGTGCACACCTTCCACATGAATGTTCACACAAGCAACCTTAAGGCCTAGCAAGGTTTCAATGGCATACTTCACCTTAGAGCGTACATTGTTGGCCACCTCGGAAATCCGAACACCATATTGCACAATGATATGCAGATCAACGGTGACTTGATCCTGGTCGACCTTGATGCCCACTCCTCGGTCCACTTGTTCGAAACCCAAAAGTTCCGCTATGCCATCCTGCACAGTCTTCGAAGACATGCCCACGATACCATAGCATTCTGTGGCCGCTCTTCCGGCGACGGCCCTGATCACTTGTTCGTTAACATACACTTGGCCAAGTCCTGTGCTAAAAGAAGCATTCACTGTTTTATACCTCCTAGGCAGGTTACTCGGTGTCAAGTAGCAACTGATTCAAACGTTCCACTAACAGATCAACATCAACACCGTGCATCCGCGCACCGCTTTCTATACTTTCCCCCACTCCCATACAACCTAGACAGTCCATTCCGAACTCCGCAAAGACGTCCCTGGCCTGCGGGTGCGACTGCAGTGCATCAAAGATAGAGGTTTCCTTGGTTATACGCATCGTCGGTACCCCCAGTAAAGAAAAAGCGGCCCCTTAACAGTTATTTTATCACACAAAGGGATGTTGTAAAGCAAAGGTACTGGAGCCCTACAGCCTCAAGGATTCTAGGCCCCTTCCCCCGGGGAGGAAAGAAAATACATATCTTTCTCCCGGTAGTACCGCTCCTCCAAACCCGTATAGAACTCCCGGACCGACATAGGCACAATGATGTTCCGTTCCAGACAATAGGCCACCAGTTGATCGTATATTCGCTGGGGTTTTCTCTGGGGATCATCGGCTAACTGCTCACCCTCCTTGTACACCGGCAACCGGGCAAGATAGGCATCTACCACCTGCCACACCCAGGGCGCTTCCTTCCGTTCCAGTTCCCTTGCGGACAGGGCGCCCTCCCAGGGTTTTTGAGCCGAGACCACCAAATTCTCCTTTAAGACCCGCTCCCCGGTCACCTGCTTGAAGCTCCCCTGTTTTTTGTCCAGGACACTGACATCTGCGATGATGAACCCCGCCTCCTTAAGGGCTTGCTGTAGGACGTGCCACACTTCGTTGTGCGAGTTATGAAAGACGATGGTAATCCACCGGCCCGGCTTCAAAACCCGGTAGTATTCCCGAAAGCACCGGGTCATCAGATCCCGGTATTCCTCTCGCCCCTTGCCTTGCATCGCGTTTTCGATGGCCTCGGGTCCATTATTGGTAAAGACCCGCAGCCACGCCTCCCAGAGGAAATTGAGCTCCGAATACATAATATTCCCCCCAAAGGGAGGATCGGTGAAGATATAGTCCACCGAAAGGTCTGGCAAGCCAAGATCCGTCGTGGAACCACACTGACAGAAGACATGGGAGGTGTCGAGGCCACTTTGGGGATAGCGCTGGATTTTGCGCTCGATGAAATCCAAGACGTTGATCTCCCTGGTGAGGGAACTAACGTACAAAGTGCCCGAGAGTTTGCTGGGCATCCCCCAGGGCCGTTCCCGGTTCAGGCGGGAGGCCCCTTCGGCCACCGCGGTGATCAGCCACAGGGCATCGATACATTTTTCCCGGGCCAACTGGGCAAAGGCCGCCAAGGTCACCACGGCCCGTTTGTAGTAAAAATGGTGGATATGGGTAAGACCATGGGACCTTTGGGGCTGGCGGGTACTGTACCCTGCGGGTAAGGGATCCGTGGGATACCAGTAGGGGCACTCCCAAGCCTCAATGGCCCCGAGCAACTGGAGATCCTCTGCATCGGGTACTTTCTCATAGCGCTGGCCTTGCACACTGTAATTGATCAAGACCGGCACCTGCTTCGCCTGGGTAACGTACTGGCCTAAGGCTTCGTCATATTTCTCTTCCAACACCGGTACTAGGGCCCGCTTCGACAGAGAACTGCCGCACCCTTTACAGGGGAAGGACTGCAGAATCCGCCGGCTGTTCGCATCCACCGCCTCCTCCCAGAAAACAAGCTCCTCCTTGCAGACGGGACAGGTAAACACGTCGGACCAGATCACGTAATTGATCCAACCCTTGGTCTGGCCATCCCTGTGCCGGGTCTCGTACATCCAGCCCACCTGGGCTTTCACCTCCCGAAGGAGCTCCCGGGCCTGGGGAGCAAAATCCCGGTCGGGGCGGTTATAGTGGTAGCTAATAAAAGTAGCCGCGGGGGAAAGATCGTTTAGTATCGCCCAGCGGGGCCCCAGTTGGGAGACAAAGTCCCCTTCTTTGGTACGAATTGCTCCCTCTTCATCCACCTGGTAACCCAGGGAGGCCACCACCCGGGCATCCTGACAGAGTTGGGCCGCAAGGCCCGTCATCCCGGAACCGGCAAAGCCATCCAGGACCACATCACCTGGCTCTGTATAGTGGAGGATATAATGCATGATGGCTTTGTAGGGGATCTTCGTGTGATAGGAGTGGGCCCGGTATAGGGTGTCGTTCTTCCCCTCCGCGACGTTCTTTCGGTAGGGCTGCCGGTGGTAGGTGGAATCTAACCCGTTGCTACGTTCCGCCAAGAACTCCTGCAAAAAGGGATTAGGACAGAGGGTAAAGTGGGGCGGATCCGATAGGGCCAAGATATCCCCGCTAGAACCATGGGGAAACCCCTCCCGTTGCCGGAAAAGGGAATCTTGTAAGTAACTTTGTAGCCTCTTTTTGGGATCCGTTGACCCATTTGCGGAATCAGAAGAAAACATCAATATCCTGCCTCCAAGTATTTAAAATGCCGTGGGAGAAAGCCCCTAATTCCCCTTACCCAAATATTGCCCTTCCCTATACGACGGTTCACCAGTTTGACCAGTTGGCTAGCCCCCGGTGTAGTCTCTGTTCGTCGCGCCGGAGGTCACTTCCTGCAAATCCCACGGTGAACCAAGAGCTACCGCAGGAGCTTTCGCCCCATAGATAGTCTCTGTACCGGACGCAGTAAAAAAAGAGGGCTTGTCCACTGCAGCCCTCTTTAACCATTGGATCTTCTACCCTATGCTATTTCTCCTGCACCATTTCCACGTAGACCAAATCATCCAAGGGGTAACTCCGGTAATCCAGATTTCCCGGGGTGGAATAGGTGAGGTAACCCTCCTGGATTACACCGGGCCAAGTGGCCACCACCTGCCAGGTTTTCGCCACCTTCTGGAACAAACCCACAGGATCCTGCCGCAGAAAAGCGTCAAAGAGGATATGGGTCTGATCCAAGAGGATCAAATCACTGTCTAACCGACTGAGGATATCGTCGAGAAAACGGGGGACATAAGCGATCCTTTGACGTTCACCAAAACCCAATAGTCTTTCACTTAATTCCTCACTGACATTGACCAACGGTGCATTAGTCTTCTCTTTGATCGCCTTCAAAACCTTCGTGTTCGCAGCATCATCGGGTCCTACCAACAAGACAAGTCGACAATCGGCTGCACTGGTCTCATGGATTTTCGCCATTACCTGTTCTGTAATGGTTCCCAGCATAATCCTTTCCCCCATAAGTTTTCTGAATGATGGCGGCGTCGGTTGAACCTGTAAACCCACTGAACTCCCAGGAATTCAACCCAAAGTCTACCAGATGAAAAGGGGTTCGTCAACGAGATTTAGGGGATAGCAGCCCCGTATATTGTCACCAGATTTAACCAGTCTCCCAAGGCCCGGTGGAAAGCCGGCAGGTGCAAAGGGAGAAGCTTTCAAATAGATGTAAAAAGGGAACTAAGCCGGCTGGCTCCCTAAGAATGGCAAGGGGGCTTCCCTTTGCTAAGGGAGGGGATTATCGTAAAGTTTTCCCCGGAACCAATGCTTTGCCCTTGTCAAAGGAAAGCCCCTGTGATAAGATCTGTTTGTATTTTTTGTGACGTACGGCGGAGCCAAAGGGAGTGAGAACATGGGCCGAAATTGTTATGTATGCGGTAAGGGCACGACCAGTGGCTTTAATGTCAGCCATTCCAACGTGAAGACCAAACGGAAGGTCAAGGCCAACCTGCAACGGATTAGAATCATGGCCGAAGGTCGCCCTGTGCGGAAATACGTCTGCACCACCTGCATCAAAAGCGATCGTATTGAACGTGCACTGTAGGTTTGTCCATTGCAGGCACTCTGGGGCTATTGGAAAAACCAGTAGCCTCTTTTTTTATGTCCTCCTCCCCCTTGCCCAATCCCCTGTTTATTCCCAACCCTGTGCAGGAATCCTAACCCTGGGGCAATTACCAGGAAGAAAGTCAAGCCAGCTTTAGTGAAGAGTGAATATACCGGGCACAATGTGAAAAACTATAACTACCTAAGCGGGGTGATGAAGATGGAAAAACCAAATGGATTTGAGTTTGCCAAACTGAGCCCAGAACAAGTCAACCAGCTAGCTCAGCTGGAAGCACAATTAAATAAGCAACTTGACCGATCCCAGGACGATGCCATCATCCTGTTGGCGGTCCAACAATCTAGGCAAGAAGGAGCGAGGACATAGACATGAAAGCAACGGGTATTGTACGACGCATTGACAGTCTGGGTCGGATCGTAATCCCGATGGAAATCCGCAGGACCTTGCGGATCCGAGAAAACGACGCCCTGGAGATCTTCACCGACCGCGAGGGAGAAATCATCTTCAAGAAGTATTCACCCATCGCGGATCTGGACGAGTTTGCCCAGGAATATGCCGATTCCCTCTTTGAGTCCACAGGTCTGTTGACCATGATCGCTGACCGTGACGAAGTCATCGCGGTGGCGGGCGGTTCCAAGAAGCAGTTTATGGGCAAAAGCCTCAGTTCCGATGTGGAAAGACTGATCGAAGAACGCCGGACTTTGGTCACCAACGACGCGGACTTTCCCATTGTCGACGACTACAGCGTCCCCCATGTGGTCATCGCCCCGATTATCCACGGCGGGGACCTGGTAGGTGCTGTGATGCTATTGTCCGAGGACAAGGAGGTTTCTTCCTTAGAGCAAAAGCTTTGTGAGACAGCGGCGGACTTCCTCTCCAAGCAACTGGGTTAAACGGATTACTACACTGACCGGCAGTTGGCACCCCCAGGATGCCAACTGCCAAGAACCCATCGCCATCTAGGAAATGGGTAGGGACCAGTTTAGCCCATGGTTGTTATCCCAGTTTTGGGCACTGTCCCGGAAGCACACATTAAGGACGTCACCACCACGGATCTCCACTTGGCCCTCCCAGACCTGCTCACCCACTCGTTCCATGGGTATCTCCATCGGGTGGTACCAATCGGAACCATAGCCACAGTGCATGTACAGTTCCGTGGCGCCAGAGGTGGCCAAAAGACCCTTGTACTTAATCTTGGCCCGCTTTCCCGAGGACACAGGCAAGGGGCTGATCGCGATCCTACCGTCAATGAACACATCGCCGTAGTGCATCGATAGACCTCCTTATATTAGTGTGCCTTCTTAATCTGCCCCCCAAAGGGGGATTTATGACCCTTAGGTCCTGGGCACCGAGTGCGAATCCTCCTGACCAGACAATGTTAGGGTATAATTATTTGTAGAAACATAGATTTTCCACCAACGGGGATACTATCTGGGTAATGGGTGTCCCGTGGGTGGTGCTGAACATAATGAAAGGAGGCAGGGTCTTTCCTCCCTAGGGAGAGGAAAACCAGCGGAGAGTGTATGATGCAATTGTTATTGGATGTGGTCCAGCGGGTAGCACGGCACTGCGCACCATGGCCCAGGCGGGACTGAAAGTCCTGGGGTTGGAGAAGCAGTCCATCGGCCGGTACAAGCCCTGTGCCGGGGCCATCTCCGGGGCCGCCCACAAACTACTGGATCTGGATATCACACACCTCATCTGCCATGAGATCACCAGTGTCGATCTGCGACATCAGGATCAGCGGCTCATCCGCAGTTGGGATCAGCCAGTGGCCTCTTTGGTGATGCGGGACCAATTCGATGCCTTTTTGGCGCGAAAAGCCCAGGAAGCGGGGGCCACCATCCTGGAGGAGACCCGGGCCACCCATTGGGAGCAGGAGCCCGCGGGAGTGCGGGTCTACACCTCGGCAGGCACCTTCACCGCTAAGGTGGTGATCGCCGCGGATGGGGGGCAGGGTCTCAGTCGCCGAGTTTTTCAATTGAAACCCCCAGGAATCAGTATTCATGCGGAAATCCCCTTGGAACCCCAATACCGTTCACTGGCCGCCCGCCCCATCGTCTGGTTCGGCCATCCGCCCGGTGGCTACGCCTGGTGCTTTCCGAAGAGGGAATACATTTCCTGTGGGGCCGGTACCATGGACCCTAAATATAAAGCCCAGGTGCGGCCGTCCTTCGACCGGTTTTTAGAACTTCTAGGTATTCGACCCGCTCCGTTGAAATTGTGGGCCCATCCTTTAGTGGGCCACACCGGACAAGCACCGCTCGTCCATGGGCGGGTGCTGTTGGTCGGTGATGCAGGACAGTTGGCCGATCCCTTGTCGGGAGAGGGCATCCTCTACGGGATCTACAGCGGAAAGGCCGCGGGTGAAGCGGTGGTGCGGGCCAATGAAGACGGCGACTTCTCCTTCGGGGATTACCAACGGAAGATGGCCGGGGTGGTACGGAGGATCCTGCGGTCTGCGGAGGTGCTGTCGAAGCTCATCCACTGGCGGCCGCAGTTTACCTATGCCCTCTGTACCAGATTTCCCGTGATAGTCGATTATTACTTCAGCATCATTGGGGGCCGCAGGCCCTACCCGGGATGTCAATGCTTGACTCCATAGGAGTTTTTGGCTGTTAACCCCTTGACATTCTGGGAAAATTGGTTATATTAAACTTGGTAGCACTCACAGGCCGTGAGTGCTAATAATCATCGGCGTATGATCCACATCACTTAAGGAGGGAACTTCATGATCAAACCTTTAGCCGACAGGGTGGTTGTGAAACCCCTAGAGCAAGAAGAGAAGACTGTAGGCGGCATTGTCATTCCCGATACGGCTAAGGAAAAGCCCCAACAGGGAACGGTTATCGCCGTTGGACCCGGACGCGTAACCGATTCCGGCAAAGTGATCCCCATTGACGTCAAGGTGAACGACGTCGTTATCTACGCCAAGTACGGCGGAACTGAGGTAAAGATCGACGGTGAGGAATACCTCATCCTTAAGGAAAGTGACATCCTGGCAGTAAAGACTAACTAATGATGTGAAGGCTAAAAGGGAGGTCGGAATTGATGGCAAAGCAACTGGCTTTTAACATAGAGGCACGCAAAGCTTTGGAGGAGGGAGTAAATGCTGTCGCCAACGCGGTGAAGGTTACCCTCGGTCCCAAGGGACGGAACGTAGTCATCGACAAGAAGTACAGCACTCCCCTGATCACCAAGGATGGCGTGACCGTCGCGAAGGAAATCGAACTGAAGGATCCCTACGCCAACATGGGTGCCCAGCTCTGTAAAGAAGTGGCTTCCAAGACCAATGATGTGGCCGGCGACGGTACCACCACCGCGACGGTATTGGCCCAGGCCATGGTCCTGGAAGGTCTGAAGAACGTGGCTGCCGGTGCGAACCCCATTGAGATCAAGCGGGGTATCGACAAGGCCGTGGAGGCTGTGGTGGACCAGATGAGGAAAGCCGCGGTGGCCGTGGAGACCAAGCAGGATATCGAGCATGTGGCTGGTATCTCGGGTAACGATCCTGAAATCGGAAAACTGATTGCCGAGGCCATGGACAAGGTGGGCAAAGACGGCGTCATCACCGTGGAAGAGGCCAAGGGCACCGAGACCACCGTGGAATTCGTCGAAGGTATGGAGTTCGACAAGGGATATATCTCCCCCTACTTCGTCACCAACACTGAGGCCATGGAAGCGGTCTTGGAGGAACCCTATATCCTCCTGTTTGAGAAGAAGATCTCCAATGTCACCGAACTGTTGCCGGTACTGGAGAAAGTGGTCCAGGCGGGCCGTCCGTTGCTCATCATTGCCGAGGACGTGGAAGGGGAAGCCTTGGCTACCCTAGTGGTCAACAAGCTCCGGGGTACCCTCAACGTCTGCGCGGTGAAGGCTCCGGGCTTCGGTGATCGGCGCAAAGCCATGATGGAAGACATCGCCATCCTGACCGGCGGCGTCTTCATCTCCGAGGATCTCGGCACCAAGCTGGAGAATGTCACCCTCGACATGCTGGGCCAGTGCCGTCGGGTAGTCGTGGAGAAGGAAAACACCACCATCGTGGAAGGTAAGGGTTCCAGCGAAGCCGTAGCCGGCCGGATCGAGCAGATCAAGCGGCAGATTGAGGAAACCGACTCCGACTACGATCGGGAGAAGCTCCAGGAGCGCCTGGCCAAGCTGGCCGGTGGTGTGGCGGTAATCAACGTGGGTGCGGCCACCGAAACTGAGCTGAAGGAGAAGAAGCATCGGATCGAGGACGCGGTCAACGCGACCCGCGCGGCGGTAGAAGAAGGAATCGTCGCAGGTGGAGGCACTGCCCTCATCCGGGCTATGGACGTCATCGACACCTTGCAGCTGTCCGGAGATGAGCTGGTTGGCGCCAACATCGTGAAGAAGGCCCTGACCGAACCTTTGCGCATGATTGCCACCAATGCCGGCCTCGAAGGCTCCTTAGTGGTGGAGGAAGTGAAGAAGGCCCAGGGCAACATTGGGTTCAATGCTTTAAAGGAGACCTATGAGGATCTCATGAAGGCGGGTATCGTCGATCCGGTGAAGGTAACCCGGAGCGCTCTGCAGAATGCGGCGTCCATCGCCAGCATGGTACTAACCACCGAGGCTTTGGTCTCTGACATCCCTGAGAAGGAGAAGAACAATAGCACCCCGGAGATGGACTACTAAACCCCGGGGATCGATGAAGGGCATAGGCTTTCGCCTATGCCCTTCTTTTTAACGGAATCGGTCTCCGTGACCGACAATCCCCGCCTCGGCCAAGATGGCCTGTACATAGATGGCATATTCCAGCCGCAGCTGCTGTAGCTTACAGCTCAATCCATGGGGCCGTTCCAAATTCCTGTTATAATTCCACGCGCTAGCATGACAGCCACCGCCGCAATAGAACCGGGCCCAACACTGCTTGCATTCTTCCTTGGTAAGAATGTTGCAGGCCGCCATCGATCCTCCGATATCGGGCCGGGTAATCCCTTGGGTCACACTGCCCAGGAGGAATTCCCGCTGGCCCACCAATTGGTGACAGGGGTAAAGCTCTCCTGCGGGCGCTACAGCAAAATATTCGGTGCCCGCGGCACAACCGCTCACCCGCTTGCTCACGCAGCTTCCCCCCTCCAGATCCAGCTCAAAGTGGAAAAAGCGGTAAGGCTCGCCTTTGAGCGCGTGTTCCAGATAGTGTTCTGCCAGCCGTTGGTACTCATCCCGCACCTGGGCCAGGTGTTCTTCGGTTAAGGCCACCGGATGGTCCTCGGGCAACACCACCGGCTCCAGGGAGAGGTTCCGAAAGCCAAGCTCCAGCAAATGTTTGACGTCTTCGAGAAAATCCAGGTTCTGTGCCGTATAGGTACCCCGCAGATAGTAGTTCTCTTCCCCCACCGCCGCGGCCAACTGCCTAAACCGCGGCACCACCCGGTCATAGACCGACTCCTGGCCCCGGCGCCGCATCCGGTCGTTCACTTCCCTCCGCCCGTCAAGACTCAACACTAAGGCCACCCGATGATCCTTTAGGAAGGCAATACGTTCCGCATCCAGATCCCAGCCATTGGTGGTCAAGGTAAACAAGAGCTCTTTCCCGGCCTTTGCGGCGGCCCTTTCCCCGAAGAGGATGGTCTTCGCCACCACATCCCAGTTGAGTAAGGGCTCACCCCCGAAGAAATCCACCTCCACCGGGTTCCGGTCTTTGCTGTGGGCCAGGAGAAACTCCACCGCCTCCTGGGCGGTCCTTTCATCCATCAGGCGCTTACCAGGGGTAAGATGGCCCCGATTGGCAAAACAATAGCGGCACGCCAAGTTACAATCGTGGGCCACATTCAAACACAAGGCCTTGATCCCGCCCTGGGCCTGTGTGGTCAAAAGCTGCTGCAATCTTGTGTCCACGGGGTCCACCGGTGCACCCAGCACCCCTTCGGCCACAAGGGTCTGCAATTCCCTGCCTGCGGGGGAGTCGGGCAAGGGCTTCCCTTGCAGCCAATCCTGAGCCAAGGCGTAGGCCTTTTCATCTAGCAGATGGATGGCCCCGGTGGTACCATCTACGGCCACTTGCCGTTTAAACTGACCGGCCCCCAATTGAAACAGGTGGACATTTCTCATCGTACTTCCTCCCAATTTGGCATAAAAAAAAGAGGGTCAATCCCTCTTCTTCGTAAGAATCTAAGTACTTTAGCGACTTACCCCGCCAGACTCCGTCGCCCGGTAGAACGACGAATCCGTTCTTCCTTCCGCCGGCACACCTGATTTCCTACAGTGCAGGAGGTCTTGCATGCCGATTGGCAAGAGGCATGACACTTGCCGCAACTAGGGGCGAAGTCGTCGACCAGCGAACCAACTAATGTTCTCACGTGTCCTTGTTTCATCGCCGGCGCCACTCCCTATGAAAAAATGGTGCCCGGGACGAGATTTGAACTCGTACGGTGTGAACCACACGGCCCTCAACCGTGCGCGTCTGCCAATTCCGCCACCCGGGCGTTACAACACTGATTATACAGCCAAGATATAATATTGTCAACCTTTAGGGCTCCGAAGAAGCAAACTCATCAAACCCGGAGCCCGAGAAAACAACGCAAGCTCTCTTTACCTAATTCATCAACCAGTTGGCCGGGTCCACATATTCCCCGTCCACCTTGATGGAAAAGTGTAAATGGGGACCGGTGCTGGTGCCGGTGTTGCCACTGAGGGCAATGGTATCCCCCTGTTTCACTTTGGTGCCCACCGAAACCTGCAGCTGAGAGTTGTGGGCATAGAGGGTCTCGACCCCATCACCGTGATCGATCACCACCGTATACCCAAAGCCACCCATCCAGCCGCTGAAGGTCACCACACCATCGGCTGCGGCCCGCACCCGGGTTCCCGTGGGAACCGCGATATCGATTCCGCTGTGGAAGTCCTCCACCTTGCGGATGGGGTGAATCCGCCGCCCAAAGTCCGACGAGATCCTCCCGGTCACCGGCCAGATCATCTGCAGCTTCCGCGTTCCCCCGCTGGCAATGCCCGGAATGATCAAGGTCTTCCCCACCGGCAGCACATTGGGGTTCTTAATGTTATTCACTGAGATCAGGGCATCGACGGTGGTATTGTACTGCTTAGCGATGTTATAAAGATTATCGCCGCGACTGACCACATAGACCAAATCGGAGACCTCGCCACCGGCAAAGGAGCGATCGATCTTCAACACCTGACCCACCACGATCCGGTCACTTCTCAGGTTGTTCCGGGCCTTGATGGCCTCCACCGTGGTCTGAAACTCCCGGGCCAAATCCCAGAGGGTATCTCCCGGCTTCACCACATATTCGATATATCTTTGTACTTCTCCCAAGACCGCAAAGGTCTTGGGTCCGACGATCCCATCAACGGTCAAATTGAAATCCGCTTGAAACTGCTTCACTGCCCGCTCGGTCTCAGGGCCGAAAACGCCGTCGGGTTTCACCCCATAGCCCAGTTCCGCCAACTGCCTTTGCAGCTCCAAGACATCGGAACCCTTCATGCCCCGTTCCAAGACACGACCATCAACTCCATAAGCAATCCCTACAAGCAAACCAAAAACCAGCATCAACCCCACCAGGGGGGTCAGCTGTGCTTTTCGCCAGGCCAAAAATTTCATCCTCCCTACGAGGTCATGGTCCTCAAGTCAGGCAGCCACTTACCGGAATTTAACTCCTCACACATTCTTACCTAGGATGCCATCTTTGCCAGGGGTTTATTCATCGCCCCCTAGGGGGCAAAATGAAAGCCGGCAAAGGACCAAAAGCCTCCTGCAAAATTGAAATACCTGCGGACAGACGAATCCTTGCTATGTATGAACCCGTCCTCATTAAAGAACAAAGGGAGCAAAGGCAATTCCTCCGCTACAATCCGCACAAGCTCCCCGGCTTGGGCTGAGATCTCCCCTAAGGAATCCGCCGCAAGGAGCTTTGCAACGTGAAAATCATACTCTGGATGGGCGAAACCACTGATGTTAGGTCCAAACTGCCCTGCTGTCCCTGAATAAAGTAATTCGACCAAGTGAACAGGAAACCCTTGTGAAATCTGCCATCCATATATTAACAAATCATAGTCATAATGCAAAAAGACGGTCTCTAGTAAAGAGGCCGTATCGCCCTCCGTAAGTTCCACCTTTACACCCAGTTCCGCCAGCTTCTCCCGCAAGCCTTGGGCAAAAAACCGACGCCAAAAGTCCTTCTCACCGGCCAGCACCACCAGTCGCAACTCCGGCAAGGGGCTTCCGTTGGGAAAGATCAGGGAACCTGCTTCATCCCAGGTGTAACCGGCCTGGGCTAAAATGTTCCGGGCCGGCTCTTCGGGCCTGGCAAAGGGAATCGGGGATGGACCTAAGTCCCCCAATTCCGCCAGTAACTGGCCGGTCACGGCTGCAATTGCCCGCCGAAAGGCACGATCCCCTCCCGGGTTGCGCCGCAGGTTGAAGGCAAGCAGCCGTATCCCATCGGCACAACTGATCCAATAGGCTCTCGCCGGATCCAACTGGGCGGTACCCAGGAAAAGATCAATGTCCTTCCGTTGGAAGGCTTCCTCGACACCAGCCGCTGGTACCGCCTTGAACAACAGTCCTGATAGATGTGGCCCCACGCTGCCTCCCTCGATCTGCCAACCTTGGGCATGATACCACCAGTTCCGCCGGACCGTCAAGTAACCGTCGCCCAACCGGTCATTGAAAAGGAATGGTCCGGTGCCCACCAAATCCTGGACCGGCACGGGGCCCCCTTGGGCAAAACCCTGGGGGAAAAGGGGCCGACACAACAGTTCGAAGACATACAACATCCGTTCTCCGTTGATCACCAGCGAGATTTCATCGGTTCCTGTGGCTTCCGCCCCCAACACCGCCGTCCGCCACAGACTGCTGCGGGGATGCTGGGGGTTCAAATAGATCTCCTGGAAGGTATACAACACATCTTCGACAGTAAAGCTATTCCCATCATGCCAACGCACTCCGGATCGCAAGGGGATCACCATCTGCAGCTGATTCCCCACCTCCAAAATGTGCGGTTCCTCCGCAGCTAACCAGGGAATCAGACTCCCGCCGGGCCCTAAGCGGTAGAGACTGTCGAAAAAGAGTTCAAAAAAAGCCGCTTCTGCACCAGTATATGCGCCAAAGGGATCAAAGGAACTGGGGATCTGCTCCATTCCCACCTTCACCACATTTTGGGCTACCACCGACCAAGGGAAAAGGACCAAGAGGGGAATCCCCAGGCTGAACAGGCACCGTTTCAAACGGAACGACCTTTTTTTTCCGCGTCTCAAAACCCCCATGTCGCCATTTCCCCTCCCCCGTTGCGCCTGGGCCACTGGCCGCCGTAGATATACCGGTACCAATCCCGGATCCGCAGCACCCGCTGGACATACTCCCTGGTCTCCGGGAAGGGAATCTGTTCCACGTCGGTCACCTTCCCCGACCAGACCGCCTCCTCTAGCCACCGGGCCACGTTCCCCCGACCGGCGTTGTACGCGGCAAGCACGATCACATCGTCGGCCCCAAACTCCCGGTACAAACTCCCCAAGTACCATGTCCCCATAGAAATGTTTATGCCGGGATCGGACAACATATCCTCATGGAAATCCTCTATACCCATCTCCTTGGCGATCCAGCGGGCCGTATCGGGCATAATCTGCATCAGCCCCCGGGCTCCCCGGTGGGAGACCGCCTGGGGGATGAGGCGGCTTTCCACATACATCACCGCATAGACCAAGAAGGGATCTACGCCCCTCTGCCAAGCATGATAACCGATCTCGTCCACATAAGTGATGGGATAAAGCTTCTGTAAAAACCACCGGACTTGACCCAAAACCAGCACCAGGATCAAGAAAATAAGCAGAAACCATCCCGCCCGGGAACGTCGTCCCTCTGCCAAGGACCAGCCCCCCTATTGGATCTGCAGACGTACCCGGATAGCATCCACCACCAAATCCGCGGTGGCCCGGTTAGTGGCCAAGGGCACATTATGTACGTCACAAACCCTTAACAGTGCGGTGATATCCGGTTCGTGGGGCTGGGCGGTGAGGGGATCCCGCAGAAAGATCACCGCCTGGATGGTTCCGCTGGCTACCCCCGCGCCAATCTGCTGGTCCCCTCCCAAAGGACCGGAACACATCCGTTCCACCATCAGTCCCGTTTTCTCCTGAATGATCCGACCGGTGGTCCCGGTGGCCACCAACTGACACTGGGCAAATACTTTCTGATGGGCCTGTACAAAGGCAACCATTTCATCCTTCTTTCGATCGTGGGCAATGAGTGCGATGCGCAATGAGCTTTAACTCCTTCCATAGAGTTTCTACCTGGGTTTTCAAAGCCTCCAGTCCCCCGCGGTTGTCGAGGACATAATCAGCAAGCTGTCGCTTTTCCTCCATGGGCATCTGGGCCCGGATCCGCCGCCAGGCCTCATCCCGACTCAGTCCATCCCGCCGCATCAAACGCTCAAGCTGCAGGGATTCCGGAGCATAAACCACAATTACTCGGTCAAACCGACCGGCCAGATTCTGCTCATAAAGCAAGGGGACATCCACGATCACCGGGACATCCGACCCATCGGCATGCTTGGCGATCTCCTGATCCATCCGAGCTAGGATGTAAGGGTGGGTGATCTCCTCCAACCGCCGTCGAAGGTCCGGCTCCCGAAACACTAGCTCACCGAGCCTTCTTCTATTCAGACTACCGTCCCCCTGCAACATCTCCGGACCAAATTCCTCCACGATGGCCGCGAGGGCTGGCTTCCCCGGTTCCACCACCTGGCGGGCAATGCGATCACAATCCACGACGTATGCGCCCAGGCTCCTCAAGTGATTTGCCACTGTGCTTTTGCCTGACGCGATACCCCCGGTCAACCCGACCACAAGCATGAGCTTACCCCCTGCTGTTGCATTCTTATTCCACCAACATCCTCAAAATTCCTGCCTAGGATCTTTCCCGCTGACATTGGGGACAGAAATAGGTACCCCGCCCCCCCACTTTGGTCCGGGCAATCAGCGTCCCGCAACTTCGGCACGGCTCTCCCTCCCGGCCGTAAACCCGCAATAGCTTCTGATACTCCCCCGGTTGTCCCGATCCATCCACGTAATCGGAGACGCTCGTCCCGCGGTGGAGGATCCCTTCATTTAATACTGTCTGGATGGAACGATAGAGAGCTTCGATGGATTCCTCCGATAGGTCACAGACCCGGGTCTGGGGGTGGATCCCAGCCCGATGCAACACTTCATCGGCATAGATATTCCCCAGTCCCGCCAGATGACGTTGGTCCAGCAGGAAGGCCTTGATCTGGGTGGTCCGCCGCCCCAACAAGGCTTTAAGCCTGTCGAGGGTGAAGGACCGACTCAAAGGCTCACAGCCTAGGTCCACAAATCCCCCAGTGGCACAATCCCGGGCCCGCATCCCCGCAGGAACCCAGTGTAAAGTAGCAAAACGCCGCAGATCCACTAAACGTAGTTCCTTTCCGTCAGACAGTCTCAGACAAAACCGCAAATGCTTCTCTCTGGGCACATCGGGATCGGAGACGATAGCCTGTCCGGTCATCCGCAGGTGTAGGATCAAACAGCCCCCTTGGGCAAAGCCAAAGATCAGATATTTTCCCCGACGGGCCACATTGCAGAAGACCCGCCCCGTTATCTTTTCTTCCAGCTTGTCAGGTGATATATTCTGCAGGATCTTCGGATCCAGGACCGCTACCCCAGTGATCCGCCGACCCACTAACCGGGGCCGGATTCCCCGCACTATGGTCTCCACTTCTGGTAATTCCGGCACGTTCCCCCACCTTCCTAGATCGCAAAGGGCTCGGTATCGGCCCAGCTGGTACCCACCTGAAGTTCCACCTTCAAGGGCACCGCCAAAGAGACCACATTCTCCATGATTCTCTTCACCAGCCGGGCCAGCTCCCCCACCGCCTCTGCCTCCACATCAAAGACCAGCTCGTCGTGGACCTGCAACAGCATCTCTGCAGGTAGACTTACGGACTCAAGAGCCCGGGATAGCTCAATCATCGCCAGTTTGATGATATCCGCCGCGGAGCCTTGGATGGGAGTGTTCATGGCCATGCGCTCCGCAAAGGAGCGGGTGGTGTAATTGCGGCTCTTGATCCCCTCCAGGAAACGGATCCGTCCGAAGAGGGTCCGCACAAATCCCCTTTCCCTGGCCCCTTCAATGGTCCGGTCCATGTACTGCTTCACTCCCGGGTATTTGGCGAAATAGCGCTCGATGAATTCTCCCGCCTCCTTGCGGGAAAGACCCGTATTCTGGGCCAGACCAAAACTGGAGATCCCATATACAATCCCGAAATTGATCGCCTTGGCCTGTTCCCGCATCACGGAGGTCACCGCCTCCAACGGCACTTCCCAGATCTCCGCCGCGGTACGCCGGTGGATGTCCTGGTCCTCCTGGAAAGCGTGGATTAGGGTTTCATCCTGGGACATATGGGCTAAGACCCGCAGTTCAATCTGGGAATAGTCCGCGGTAAGGAATACTCTCCCGGGACCCTGGGGCACAAAAGCCCGCCGGATTTCCCGCCCCTCGGGGGTGCGCACCGGGATGTTCTGCAGATTGGGATTAGCACTGCTTAGCCTGCCGGTGGCCGTCACCACCTGGTTGAAACTGGTGTGCACCCGCTGGGTTTTAGGATCCACCAGCTGGGGCAAAGCGTCTATATATGTCGACTTTAGTTTCGCCAGCTTCCGGTATTCCACCAACAGCTCCGCGATTTTGTGGTGCTGGGCCAACTCCACTAAGACCTCATGGCTGGTAGAGGGACCTGTCTTGGTCTTCTTTAAGACCGGCAGACCTAATCGTTCAAAGAGGACCTCCGCCAACTGCTTCGGTGAGTTTAAGTTGAAGGGCCCTCCGGACAGGGCATAGATCTCCTCCGTCAATTGTGCAAGCTGTCCCTCCATCTGGCGGGAGAGCTCCCCGAGGAAATCCACATCCAAACGAATACCCGCCCGTTCCATCTTCCCCAAAACCTCCACGAGGGGCATCTCAATCTCTTGGAAAAGCCCGGTCATCTCCAGGCGGTCCAACTCCTTGGGCAAGCACTGAGCCAACGCCTGGATGGTGGCCATCCGCTCTCCGGCATAGGTGGCTAAAGCCTCAGAAGATAACTCCCACAGGGGAGCCTGGGGCGGCACGTGATACTGCCCGCAGAACCGGTCGCCCAACTGGAAAAGGTCGTAATCGTTGGTCCCTGGGTTACAGAGATATCCGGCCACCATTAAGTCCCAAAAATCTCCGGCCAGTCCTATCCCCTGTTCGTGGGTGATGAGTAAAATGCTCTTAAGGTCATGGCAATATTTCACCCCCTGGTGCCGGGCTAGAACCTCGCCCAAGGGCCCCAGCTGTGCTTCCAACGCCTGGTTAGTATCCAGGGGACAGAAATAGGCGGTGTTGTCGGTGCCCAAGGAGATCCCCGCCACGTAACTATCCCACAGGGCCCTTTGGGGCCAGGGCTGCCAGAGGAGATCTAGGCAAAGTTCCTCCGCCTTCAGGAGGTCTACTGCCGCCTGGGCCTTCTCTGCGGGGGAAGTGAGGACCTGGATCGTAGGGGTGGGGGTGGCGACAAACAAACTGGTCTGGGAAGCTGTGGGCAGTGGAGGCAACTGCTCCAATAAGCCCTTGAACTCAAGACGCGTAAACAAGGTCCGCAGGCGCTCATAATCCGGTTCACCTTGCCAGCAGCAAGCTTGGAGGTCCAAATCCAAGGGCACATCGGTATCGATGGTGGCAAGTTCCTTGCTCAACCGAGCTAGATCCCCCTGCTCCGCTAAGGCCTTGGCCACCCGGGGCGAAAACTCCTCCCGGTGCTCCAGGATTTCCTCGATACAAGGGTACTGCTGGAGCAATGTAACCGCGGTCTTCTCCCCGATCCCCCGCACCCCGGGGATATTATCACTGGGATCCCCCATGAGGCCTTTCAGATCCGGTATCTGTTTGGGGTAGACTCCGGTCTTCTCCTTAACCCCCTCGGGGTCTAGGGTTTCCAGATCGGTGATCCCTCGGCGGGTTAGAAGGGCGGTCACCTGTTCGTTCACTAACTGCAGACAGTCCCGATCCCCGGTCACCACGAAGACTTCAAAATCCTCGGCACTGGCCCTTTTGGCCATGGTGCCGATAAGATCGTCGGCTTCGTATCCACTGAGCTCGAAAATGGGAATCCCGAAGTTGGTCACCACTTCCTTGGTAAGCTCGATCTGGGGTTTGAGATCGTCGGGCATGGGTTTCCGCTGGGCCTTATAATCCTCAAAGGCCTCGTGCCGGAAGGTGGGTCCATGGTGATCGAAGGCCACGGCAATGGCATCGGGCTTGTGTTCCTCCAAAAGGCGCCACAACATCCGCGTAAAGCCATAGACTGCGTTAGTGGGCACCCCTTGACTGGTGGTAAGGGGCGGCAGGGCGTAATAGGCCCGGTGGATCAGGCTATGTCCATCAATGAGCATGAGACGCTTCTTGGTTCTTGCTTCCGCCATATATATTAATCCTCTCTGTTGTTTGTACCTATTATACCAAACATCCCCTTCCCTTGATAGAACCGGGGCTTACCTAAGAAAGGTAACACCTCCCGAAGCTGGTGGTCCTGGCACAAAGGCACTAGCCTGACGGAATGTACTCGAAGGATTTTGCTATGCTATACTGAATTATGTGATTAGTTTGAATCCGAAAAGAGGGAGTGTTCAGGAGTGCGCAAGCGGACCCTGTTTCTTTTTTGTATATTGTTCCTGTTAGCCAGTCCCTTAGCCCAGGCTGCGCCTGGCCCGTGGGGGGACTATCAGGATCATTGGGCTAGGATGTATATCACCCAGGTCCTTGAGGCGGAGATCTTAACCACCGATGCCCAAGGGAATTTCCAGCCCGATGCACCCATAAACCGGGGGGATCTGGCGGGAGCCATTGCCCGGGTTTTGCAGGTGGCACCGGCTAACACCAGCAGCTTCACCGACACAAAGGAACACCAGGCACATTACCTAATTGGTGGTTTGGTCCAAGAGGAGCTGCTCAGTGCCGATGAGCCCCAGTTTCGTCCCTTCGATCCGGTAACCCGAAAGGAAGCGGTAACCATGATCAATGAATGTTTCCGACTGGGTCTGGCGGAGGAGACGGACACCGCGCAGGATATCCCCCTATTCATCGATCTTAAGCCGGAGGATCCCGTCTACCGCCAGGCGCGCATCGCCGATGTGTTGGGGTACCTTCCCCCGACCTTCGTCGGTCGCTTTGCTCCGGACCAGGTGCTCACCAGGGCGGAAGCCGCCGCAATGCTCAGTGGCATCATGCATCTGCGGCCCATCTATGGTGAGATCATCGCCATGGACCAGGACCAAGGCTTAATGACAGTGCTCACCCGGCAAAATGAGGAGATCCAGGTGCAGCTTTCTCCCAAGACGGTGATCTACCGCAACAACGTGCAGACCGATGTCCAGAACCTGCGCAACCAAGACAAGATCTACATTATCGAGGATCTGTTTGGACAGACGAAAGTCATCAAGGCCTTCGGGATCATCACTCCCCAGGATCTTTTGAGCCGGGTCTCGGGCATGACCCGTGGAGTATTAACTCCCACCCAGCTTAACGAACTGGTCCAGGGGAATTGGGACAAAGCTTTGACGGGCATGGCCAGTAATCTATCCCAGAATCTCTTCAATGAACTGGCGGGGCTGGGTTTCTCCGACGAAGAGGTACAGCATCTACGGAACCAAGACTGGGAAAGCCTGGAACAGGCCGCCCGCACAGAAATCTACACCCACTTAGGTGAACAGCTTGAACTTCCCGAAGAGATGGTAAAGGCCGCGGTAAACCAGGACTGGGAGGCCGTCGGTGACTTCGCCAAGCTACACTTGGCCACCGCCCTCCTGTCCCGTCTGGGAGTTATCTAAAGGGAAGGCCAGGGATAGTTCCCTGGCCCTTTTTCTCATCCACATTTGGTGTAGCCGCAGGTCATGCAGCTTACACAACCACTTTCATGTTTTACATGGCCGCCGCATTCGGGGCAGGCCCCCATACGGTTATCCACGTCCTGCATGTTACTGGCAGCAGCCTCCTCGGCGCCACAGTCCTCTAAGTAGTGATGGAGCACAATGGCAATGGCATCGGGACAGGATAGCACCGGCGTGGAACCCTCCCAGGCCGGATTGGGACAGCGAATACTCCGCAGCTGCGCGTAAATCTCCCGAGGCTCCACCCCGGCCCGCAAGGCCAAGGACACCAACCGGGCCACCGCCTCCGACAGGGCAGCCGCACAACCACCGGCCTTTCCAATGGCGGTAAAGACTTCGCAGATCCCCTCCTCATCCCGGTTGATGGTCACATACAGATTCCCACAACCGGTACGGATCTTCTCCGTCCGTCCCACAGTCACGCTGGGCCGTTTCCGGGGCCGGGCCTTGGTTGTGGTGGTCGCGGGTTTTGGCTCCTCCTTCTTACCCTTTCCCTTAACCAGGACCTCCGATTCTCGGCTGCCACTGCGGTACACCGTCACTCCTTTGCATCCCAGTTCATAGGCTAAAACAAAGGCCTTCCGGATATCCTCCCGGGTGGCTTCGTTGGCGAAGTTCACAGTCTTACTGACCGCATTATCGGTAAACTCCTGGAAAGCAGCCTGCACCCGGATATGCCACTCGGGAGAAATGTCATGGGCGGTGACAAACAGCCGCTTAATCTCTTCGGGAACCCCGTCGATGCCCTTAAGAGATCCCGTCTTGGCCACCTCTTCAATGAGTTCCTTGCTGTAAAGCCCCGCCTGTTTCATGTACTCGGCAAAGACATCGTTGACTTCCGTCAGTTGTTCGTTGTCCATCACATGTCGAGTGAAGGCCAGGGCAAACAAAGGTTCGATGCCGCTGGAGGTATTGGCGATGATGCTGATGGTCCCCGTGGGGGCGATGGTGGTAATGGTAGCATTGCGCAGGCGCGGGCCACCGGCGGTATCATAGATACTGCCCTTGAAGTTGGGGAAGACACCGCGCTTTTCCGCCAAAGCACAGGAGGCCTTCCGCCCCTCCTCCCGGATAAACCGCATCACCTCCCGAGCGGTCTTTACAGACTCCTCGGAATCATAGGGGATCCCCAGGTAAATCAACATCTCCGCAAAACCCATTACCCCAAGGCCAATCTTGCGATTGCCCTTGGTCATCTTTTCGATCTGCTCCAAGGGATACTTGTTGGCATCGATGACGTTATCCAAGAAGTGAACCGCTAGATGCACCGTTTCCCGGAGTTTGTCCCAATCGATGGCGCCATCCTTCACCATGTGGGAGAGGTTAATGGAACCCAGGTTACAGGATTCGTTAGGCAACAAGGGCTGCTCGCCACAGGGATTGGTACTTTCGATCTCACCGAGATGGGGGGTAGGGTTATCCCTATTGATCCGGTCCAAAAAGACGATCCCCGGTTCCCCGTTATTCCAGGCCATTTCCACGATAAGGTCGAAGACCTCCCGGGCCCGAACCATTCTAACCACGTTGCCGCTGCGGGGATTGATCAGGGGATATTCTTCATCGGCCTTCACCGCTTCCATGAACTTTTCGGTGATACCGACGGAAAGGTTGAAGTTGGTAATATCCTCATTATCCCGTTTGCAGGTGATAAACTCCATAATGTCCGGATGATCACAGCGCAGGATTCCCATGTTAGCTCCCCGGCGGGTGCCGCCCTGCTTTACCGCCTGGGTGCTAGCATCAAAGACCTTCAAGAATGAAACAGGACCGCTGGCCACACCGCCAGTGGTGGCCACGATATCATTGCGGGGGCGCAGCCGCGAAAAGCTAAAACCCGTCCCTCCACCGGTTTTGTGGACCAAAGCAGTGTTCTTCAGCGTCTCGAAGATGCTCTCCATGGAGTCTTCTATAGGCAAAACAAAACAGGCGGAAAGCTGCTGCAACTCCCTGCCCGCGTTCATCAGTGTAGGTGAGTTAGGCAGAAAATCCAGGGAGCTCATCAAGTCATAAAACCGCTGGCTCAACTGCTTGGTCTCTTCTGGGCTGGCTCCATATACAGTCTGTTCCACACCGGCGATATTATCCGCCACCCGGCGGAAAAGCTCCTCCGGTGTCTCCACCACTTCGTTGTCCACCTTCTTCAAATAACGCCGTTCCAATACTCTGATGGCATTTCCCGACAACTGTAGCACAGCAACAACGCCCCCAAACACACAATATGTAGTATACAGTCCCATTTTAGAACACTATATGTGGTATGTCCACTGGAGACTGGGCAGAATAGGATAGAAATACCGAAAGGGGCTTCTTTTTTCTTCAACGGAGCCGCTTAGGTGCAGCCTGTGAAAAGTTGACCTCCTCCACCCCAAAAGGGGCGGAGGAGGTCGCTAGCTACTTGTTCTTCGTGCGGATGAACGTATCCCTTAGATTACAGTCTGGGCATTTAGCCGGTTTTTTGCCAGACCGTTCACAACCACAACTGGTGCATCTCCAGATTGCCACCTTGGCACCTCCTTCAGGCCTCCAACCGAGGGTCTATCCTTTCATAGTCTACCCAGGATAGAACCACTTAAACGGAAGATTCCCAGGCCCACAGGTGCCCTTTTTTATCCCACAAGGCCCATTCGGTATTTGCCAAGGCCGATCACCGTGGATTTGCCCACATGGACCTCCTGGCCCAAAGCCAAGACGGGCAAAAACTGCCCCAGCTCCCCTAGGTATTCCGCCCGTCCCGTAAAGCCACTGAGAGATACAGACTGGTTTTGTCTTCTGGAGTAGCGCTGCAAGGTACACCAACTGGTGTCATCGCGGACCAACCTTACTTCCTGTGCCCGTTCAATCAACCGGGAGAAGTCCACGTCCAGCTGGTAACCCAGGTGGAAGTAAGTAAGCAGGGATAACCGCCGCAGGAGATTGCGGAGAATGATATGGAATTCCGGCACCCGGACAATCTCCCCCTGGTACCGCAGCCGCAGGGGTGTTTCAAACGCCAATTGGAGGCCCGTGCACGTCTTTGGCCCCATGGTGATTCCCCCTATCACCGGTTTTCGCAGGAAGGGAGATTCGTCGGTGTAAACATCCCCCGTCTTGTCAGACACTCTCCGGATCTTATACTTGCTCCGTCCTTTTCCAATCCCCAGCTCCCCCAGCTGCTGAAACGCGATGATGAAATAGGGCAGGCTTTCGGTGGCCTTCCCGATGAGGGTCAAATCAAATTGCAGGATCCCGTCTTTGGGAATGACAGTGCGGGAATCGGTAACGGAGATCACGAAGGGCCGGGGGATCTCATTGCAACCGGTGAAGATCTCACTGTCCTCCGGCGGTAGGGTGTTAAAGATGTAACAGTAGATGCAATCCTGGTTGCGACTGCAACTGTGGCACTCTTCCTGTCTTGGTTTCAGACAGGCAAGGCGGCGCAAAATCATCCCCAGGCCACTGCGAAACACATTCCCCTTGAACGGCGGAAGACTAGCCTCCTCCAGGAAAACCAGGGTAAACTGCAAGCGGGCGAAGGTAAACTTGGCCAGTCCTTCCTCCAACTCCTTCGACAAAGACATCCTAGGCCCCCTCCACGAAGCGGGAATACAGATCGATCATGATCGCCCGCAGGTGGGCTTCGGTGGTGGCGGTAGTCACCACATCAAAGACCGTAGTGGCCTTACCGTCGGAATAGGTGCCTTCCACCTGGGAGATGGGTTCCTTAGTGGACCGGCGAAAACTGTTCCTCGATGGTAGATCGGGATTGTAATAATGGGTATAGATCTTTTTCACATAGGGCACTTCCAGGATGCGATTCAGATAGTCTTCCAGCCCCCGATGCTTGCCCGAATTCTTGTCCTCGTAGCTGATCCCCAGCTTCTTTTCCGCCGCTTCGGGAAGTAGAACATGTCTTTGTTGGGTGTAATTCACATAGAAATGCTGGTGGAATAACTCCCCGGCGGGACTGAGGCACATCAGCCCCTCCTCCTGCTCAAAGAGAGTGTTCAGTCGTTCGGAAATGGGGCGGACAGGGATGTAGTCCTCCGCGCAGGCGGCGAACAATTCGTAGTTATCCATCCACAGTTCGAAGTCGAAACTGACAGGTAGGGGGGGCAGCTCAATACTTAGGACCCCAGCAAAGGGATATGGTTCAAAAGGTAGATTACTTGCTAAGAGCCTGTTTGAGACCCTCGCTTCCGTGCGCTCGTAGCCAGGCCAAAACTCGTTGCAACCAAAAGCCCTGAACATAAGGGATTACTCTTATAGCCACCTAAGCCCAACAAGAGGTCAGCGCTATGGGAACCCCCCGGCTGTCTCGAAAACAAAAAAGAGGAGTCCGCAGACTCCTCACCCTCGTGTTTCTCTACCGATGGCTCTCTTCAACATTTGCCCTTAACCAGGTTTTCTAAGGGGAGCTGACAGTTCTATCCTAGGATCCGGAACCCCGTCCACTGTCCGAGTTACCTTCCTCCTGGTATGCCTCCGCCCTCTATTCCTAGCCTTTTGAAGTAATTGAAAGGACCACATCTATTGATTGCAAAAAGCCTTGATCTACGAAGAACCGTTCCTGGATGCCTATACCTGGAAGGCACCAAAGCTAGCAGCTGCCACTTGCGCACAGCGGCGGGCAAGAGACTAGTCCTTGGGAGATTGGTGGGATACACACTATTGGTCTCATCTCCCATATCGGCCAGATCTCCCGATGGTTCAAGGTCCATCCCTCACCAAATGGTTTGACAACGGCGAGAAGGCGCTGTCCGTTTTCCCGTGGGCCCAGGATGAGGTCTATGGGTATACACAAACAAAGTGGGCCTAGACGACAATCATCAATTTCGTCCAGTGCCCATCGTAGGGGCTTCGTCCATAGTATACCCAGAAATTGGAAGATAGGACAATGATGTAGCGGGTCCGACCCATTCCAGGCGATCGGCTTCTTTCGGTGCCGGTACCTTATCCGAAAAGTCATGCTGATGCTCCAGCATCGCTGAATCGCCCGTTGTTCGCCCAGTATTCGATCACCGGCGACTTACTTACACTGTTGAGAACCACCCGGACAAAATTAGACAGGAGATGCAAAAGCGGAAGGATACTGGCGAGATGGCACCGCTCGAACAGAATGGCGCAGGTCGATTACCCCGATCGAAGTTTAGAGATTGGTATTTAAGGTAATCAAGGAAACAACCATTGGTGATAGGAAGGGGGAGTGATGTACAGATGCCCACCTCAAGGGCAGGAAAAGGGCAAAAAAATGGTGCCGAAGGAGGGAGTCGAACCCTCACGAGGGGTCGCCTCACGCGATTTTGAGTCGCGCGCGTCTGCCAATTCCGCCACTTCGGCACGTCACGTTGTAATATTACCACAAATGTACGAGTACCGCAAGACCAATCCGTCGTTTTTTGTAAGCAAATCTTTACTTCACTTGGGATGATCGGCATCAGTCCCGTGGTTACTATCCAATACTCACGGGCTCTCCGATCGACTTGTTCAACACCTCCAGAAACAAGGCTCCGCCTCAACAATTTCTTAAATCCAACACTGCCCCCTAGTGGAGAATCACCCACCATCGGTCCCCTATCCACCTTTGGATCCGACGGAACACCACTTCCTTGACTTTCTGGCGTATATTGGGCATGAGCAGCAGGAAACCAAGCAAATCGGTCAAAATCCCCGGAGTTATTAGCAAAAGCCCACCAATTAGGATAAACAAACCATCCCAAAGCTGGGCTGTAGGCACGTGACCGGCGGCAATCTCCCGTCTTATCCTGGCGATGGTCTGTAGCCCTTGCTGTTTAGCCACATAACCACCGACAATACCCGTAATAATCACCAAACCCAGGGTATGACCTAGGCCAATGTATCGCCCCAGCTGAACCAAGAGCGCAAGCTCCACGAGGGGAACCGTGATGAATACCAGTGCTAAGCGCAGTAGCACCCGCTATCCTTCTTTCCTGGTCCCTCCGGTTATTCCACATCCTTACCTTCCAAGTAGAACTTACCGATCCGCCGGAACTTGTTTAGCCGTTGCTCTACCAGTGTCTCCGGATCCAGCTTCATTAATCCTTCCAATTGTTCTTTAATTACTGCCTTCAACAGGTCACTGGCTGCCTTCGGATCCTTGTGGGCACCCCCCAAGGGCTCCGGTACAATCTGATCAATAATGCCCAGTCTTTTCAGATCATGGGAAGTCAAACAGAGGGACTCGGCAGCCTCCGCAGCCCGGCCTGCGTCCTTCCAGAGGATGGTAGCGCACATTTCTGGAGAACATACGGAATACCAGGCGTACTCCTGCATAAGTAAGCGGTCTCCCACTCCGATGGCCAAGGCACCACCGCTGCCCCCTTCCCCGGTAATCACACAGATGATGGGGGTGGGTAGCACCGACATCTGCCGAATATTCTCCGCAATGATCACCCCTTGGCCCCGCCTTTCCGCCTCAATGCCAGGATAGGCACCCACCACATCAATAAGGCTCAGGATGGGCCTGCGGAACTTAGCCGCCTGCTTCATCAGGCGCAGGGCCTTCCGATACCCCTCAGGATGGGGTAAACCGAAATTGCGCTGAATGTTCTCTTTGGTATTCCGCCCCTTTTGGGGGCCAATTACGGTCACCGGGATCCCATCCAGATAACCAACACCACCAACGATGGCCTGATCATCCCGATAGACCCGGTCCCCATGCAATTCGACAAAATCGTCAATCATATACTCTATATAATCCAACGTTGTGGGACGCCTGTTATGCCGAGCGATTAACACCCGCTGCCAGGGTTTCAGATCGGCGAAGATCTCCCGCCTTAAGGCATCGGCCTTCTGTTCCAGGGACTCAATCTCCCGGGAGAAGTCAATTTCTCTTTCCTTCGTGAACGTCCGCAACTCTTGGATTCTCTCTTCCAGCTCCACAAGGGGTTTTTCCCACTCGAAGATACCGTTTATCAATCACTTCAAACCTCCCGACACTGATGCATCCCCAGCAGCTTGATCAATGTTTCACGCAGGTCCTTACGTTCGACGATGAGATCGATCATCCCGTTTTCCATGGCAAACTCCGCCGTCTGAAAACCCGGGGGCAACTTCTGGCGGATGGTCTCCTCCACCACCCGCGGACCTGCAAACCCAATTAAGGCCTTCGGTTCAGCGATAATAATATCCGCAAGGGATGCAAAAGAGGCGTAAATACCTCCCATGGTGGGATGTGTAAGAACAGAGAAATAGGGAATGCCGGCATCGAGGACTTTGCCGACGGCTTGGCTCGTCTTGGCCATCTGCATCAGGGACAAGATACCTTCCTGCATCCGCGCTCCACCGCCGCCTGCGGAAACCATGACAACGGGGTAACGGGTCTCCAAGGCCCGTTCAAACAGACGACAAATCTTCTCCCCCACCGCAGAACCCATGGATCCACCCATAAACTCAAAGTCGATCACACCAAACATCACCGGGTAACCACCAATCTTGGCTTCACCGGTTACCACCGCCTCGTTGAGCTTGGTGCGCTCGCGGGATTTGGTCAACTTCTCTTTGTAAAAGGGAAAGCTGAGGGGATCACCAGAAACGATATCCGCGTTGATCTCCTGGAAGGTATCGGGATCTAGCAACTGCTCGATGCGCATGGCCGCGCTGATCCGAAAATGATAACCACACTTCGGACACACGTACAGATTCTTCGCGACTTCCTTTTGGTAAAGCAGCTCACCACAGTCGTCACAGCGCACCCAAAGGGACTGTTCGTTATTCTTCCGTTCCAGCTCCTTCGGTTGGGAATTCGCTTGGCTTCTAACCGTAACGTACCTGGGCCGGCTCCGAAACAGGTCTTTCAACATTACCACACCTCGCTCACCAGCATCTAGGAAACTAGTCGAGGTTTGCCATAACCATGGAATTCGGCAGCGTCAATCCGACTGCACCTTACCATGCCTGGTCAAAACTTCGGCGCGGCCGCGAATCTTGATGGCCGAGGTATGCTCCGTAAACTGAGCGATCATTACTTCACCTTTGTCCAGCTTCTCCGTATGATGAAACTTCGTATCTTTGCCCCGAGTAAGGCCGATGATCGTCACTCCGTCTTCCAGCGCCTTAATCACCACATACTCGTCAAAAACCGCCGGGTTATCCACAGCATATCACCTCTGCACTGGACGTAAGGCTTCCTGAAAAGTTTATATGAGCATGATACCACAAAGGAGATCAGCATGCAAACAATGTTAGGACGCCGAGTGAGTCAAGCATAAGTGGGGGAGAGCTCCATCTCCAATATTTGGAAGTCAGAAACTGCTACCCTCGGTCAGCAGTCTGTTGAAGAAGTTCGACATCCCCCCGGAAGAAGTCCTGCCTGCGTA